>CAJXYT010000001.1 GCA_913063505.1 uncultured Gammaproteobacteria bacterium
TCTAGTACGGTCTCGTGGGCTCGGAGATGTGTATAAGAGACAGCATCTATGGTACTAAAAATAACAACATAAAAGCCGAAGTAACTCACGTCCACATGCAGATGATGCGCGAGTATCTCGACATCAAGTCCAACTACCTGGATATGCTGGTGTTTTATCGTATGGGCGACTTCTATGAGCTCTTTTACGATGACACGAAACGCGCAGTAACGCTGCTTGCCATCACACTAACTGTCTACGGAAGATCCGGCGGCAACGCGGTCCCAATGTGCGGCGCCCCCACCATGCGATCGAGGCGGCGTTTGATCGGATACATTCCAACGCCATGGGATAGATGGCCGTGGACGCAGGCTACTGTCGCCTAAGTATTATTCAGTGCGCGGTACTCGGAGTCGGATGCCGGCTTCCTTGAGTTGTGCTTGGGAAACTTCACCCGGTGCGTTGGTTAGCGGGCAGCTCGCAGTCTGCGTTTTCGGAAAAGCAATGACATCGCGAATGCTGTCTGCACCCGCCATCAACATGACGATTCGATCAAGCCCGAACGCAACGCCGCCGTGCGGCGGACAACCGTACTGTAGTGCTTCGAGCAGGAAGCCGAACTTCTCGTCCGCTTCTTCTTTGCTGATGCCCAGCAGATCAAAAACCGCAGCCTGCGTTTCCTGATCGTGGATTCGAATCGAACCACCGCCGATCTCAGAACCGTTCAAGACCATGTCGTAAGCCCGGGATAGTGCTTCGCCAGGGTTCGCTCGCAGCGCATCGGGATCATCGATGCTCGGCGCGGTGAATGGGTGATGCAATGCTGTCCATCGCTTGTTCGTCGCGTCCTTCTCAAACATCGGAAAGTCCACAACCCAAAGTGGTGCCCAACCGTCAGAAACTAGGCCACGGTCTTCGCCCACCTTGACTCGTAAAGCGCCAAGCGCATCATTCACTACGCGTGCCTTGTCAGCGCCGAAGAAAATCAGGTCGCCCGTCTTCGCACCCGTGCGCTCGATAATGCCACTTACCGCATCATCGGGAAGAAATTTGAGTATCGGTGACTGCAGTCCATCGCGGCCTACATCAACATCATTGACCTTGATATAAGCTAGGCCTTTGGCGCCGTAGGTAGCGACGTATGCCGTGTAGTTGTCGATAACCTTACGACTCATTTCAGCACCGCCAGGAACGCACAGTGCAGCGACGCGGCCTTCAGGATCTAATGCCGGTCCTGCGAACACTTTAAAATCAACAAAGCTCATAAGGTCTGCGACTTCGACTAATTCGAGATCGATTCTTAAGTCAGGTTTATCCGAACCATAGCGATGGATCGCATCGGCATACGTCATTCGCGGGAACGTCTCCGGCAGTTCGATATCCATCGCCTCTTTAAAGAGATGACGAATCATGCCTTCCATAGCGCCCGTTACCTCATCTTCGTCGACGAAGCTCATCTCGATATCAAGCTGTGTGAATTCTGGTTGGCGATCAGCGCGCAAGTCTTCGTCGCGGAAGCAACGCACTATTTGGTAATAGCGATCGAGCCCCGACATCATCAGGAGCTGCTTGAAAATCTGCGGCGACTGCGGCAACGCGAAGAATTTTCCTGGGTGCGTTCGGCTTGGAACGATGTAGTCTCGTGCACCTTCCGGAGTTGCCCTGGTCAACATCGGTGTTTCGACGTCAACGAAACCATTGCCATCAAGATAGTTACGCATGGCCATCGTTACTTTGTGGCGCAGCATCAGGTTACCGAGCATGTTCTCGCGACGCAGATCGATATAACGGTACTTTAGGCGAATTTCCTCGTTGGCCCGCTCATCGTGATGAAAGGGCGGCGTTTCGGACTTGTTGAGAATCTCGAGCTCATGCGCCAGCACTTCGACCTGACCCGTACGCATGTTCCGATTGACCGTGCCGTCCGGACGCGGCCGTACGAGGCCCTTAACTTTCAGTACATATTCAGAGCGAATCCGCTCAGCTTGCGCAAAGATTTCAGCCCGATCTGGGTCAAAAACGACCTGCAATAGCCCCTCCCGATCGCGAAGATCGATAAAAATAACGCCACCGTGGTCTCGCCGCCGGTGAACCCAGCCACAGACCTCAATCTCAGTCCCGTTGAGAGATTCATTAATCTCTCCGCAATAATGGCTACGCATCGTCATTTGAAAGGAAAACCCGTGAAAAAAGAGGCGGAATGGTACGGGCTGGACGCCCGCTTATCAAGCTGACTCGTCCGGCATATCAAACGGAAGTTCGGCTGTCTGCTCCTTGGTCCACGGTGGGATCACGACGCCCAAAGAGATAATCATCTTGAGCGCCTGATCAACCTCCATATCCAGTACCGTAATGTCCTTCCGTGGGACGATGATAATAAAGCCGGAAGTAGGATTCGGCGTGGTCGGCACGAAGCAACAAACGACGTCTTCACCCGTTCGTCCCTGAACCTCGCCCAGCTTCGAGGATGTCTGGAAGGCTAGGCTGTACAGCCCCTTACGTGGATATTGAATCAGCAAAACGTGTTTGAACGATTGACTGGAATCAGAAAACACCATTTCAGCGAAGTTCTTTGCGCCGGAATAGACGGCTCGCACAAACGGGATACGATCCATCAAGCTTTCCCAGCCACCGACAAACGCCCGGCCCACGAAGTTTGCGGCCAGTAAACCCGTTAGCAGCAATACAACGATCGCAAGAATCACGCCCAATCCAGGAATATTTACACCCAAAAGGGCTTCTGGTCGATAGGGCGCAGGAATCAGCAGCAGCGTTCGATCCATGAGGCCGACCGCGAACCTCAGTAATAGATAAGTAACTACGAGTGGTACCCAAACGAGGATACCTGCAACCAAATATCGCCGTATGCGCTTCAAGCGGATTTCACCTTAGTATCCATGTCTTTCTTTTTCGTCTCGGTTTTCTTGGCCGGCTTCTCCACATCCGTGGACGTCTTCGCCGGTTTTTTATCTGACTCGCCCGCGAGATTACGCTGGTCCCCCGTCTTAAAGTCGGTCTCGTACCAACCCTTGCCCTTCAATCGAAACTTTGGCGCAGACAGCATTTTCTTGAGCGACGGCTCACCGCACTCAGGACAATCAACCAGCTTTGGGTCATTTATTTTTTGCAGAGCATCGAAACTGTGTTCACAGCTCTTGCAGGCGTAACCGTAAATCGGCATCTATCAAAACTCCGTATGCACTTAGGGGTGCCGAGGGCCGGCAATTATATCTTAGTTGTTGACTGGTGACCTCGCGCATCAGGCTGCGCTCAAAATTGCGGCTAGAGGATTGTTTTCAAAGGGTCTTCAGTCCGACGAAACTGACCATTCGACCGCAGGTCGGGTCGCGCCGGTACGAGTGGAAGCGATCCTCATCAAGATAAGTACAAAAACCACCGCCAGAAATTTCGGAAATACCGGCGGCCGTCAGTCGTTGGCGCGCCAGAGCGTAAAGGTCGCCCTGCCATCGACCTCGAGAATTGGCGACAAAACAGGCCTCAGCATCGGAATCGTGTGCCATAAATGCGGCCCTGACTTCATCGCCGATCTCAAATGACGGTTGGGAGATCGCCGGCCCGAGCCACGCCATCAGTTCAGCCGCATCAACTGCCATTTTATCGACTGTGTTTTCCAGAACACCTGCTGCCAGGCCGCGCCATCCTGCGTGCGCTGCAGCAAATATATTGCCATCGCGTGAGCAAAAAAGGACGGGCAGGCAATCCGCCGTTCGAACAGCGCAAACCAGCCCCGATGCTCCATTGACCAATCCGTCAGCTTCTGGTGGCTCCACGAATTGAGTGGCCGTAATGACCGTGACACCGTGGACCTGGTTCATCCAGCAAGGAACTCCCGGCACCGGCAAAGATGAGCCGTCCATTGTACGAAGTGTTGTACCGGCGACAATCGATGCAGGGGCCATCCAATCTGCGGCAATCCAGTCAAGCACTGGCGACATCTCGGCGCATCGTGTCGGCCAGCATCATGAAATCTTTCGGCGGTGAAATGTCAAGATCGATCATTTCCTCGGTGACAGGATGGATAAATGCCAATCTAGTCGCGTGCAGTGCCTGGCGTTTGAAGTGGCGTAATACCTGAATCATTTCTTCAGATGCGTCCTTGGGCAACGCCAAACGCCCACCGTAGACCTGATCTCCAACCAACGCATGTCGGCGGTGTGCGAAATGCACCCGAATTTGATGCGTGCGTCCCGTTTCGAGCTTCACATTTACATAGGTGAACGCAGCGAAGCGTTCTTTCACCGTGAAATGGGTGACTGCCGGCTTGCCGTTTTGCTGCACACTCATACGTTTGCGGTCGACTGGGTGACGCGAAATCGGCTCGCTGATCACTCCACCGCCAGTCAAGGCACCATTGCAAATAGCGAGGTAGTGCCGAGAAATTTCTCTATCCTCTAGCAATCGCACCAACGCGGTATGGGTCGTCAAGGTCTTGGCAACTACCAATAATCCACTGGTATCTTTGTCCAGTCGATGAATAATACCGGCACGCGGAACTTCCTCCAGTGCCGGACATCGGTGTAATAGTCCGTTCATGAGTGTGCCAGCCGGATTGCCGGCCCCGGGATGTACAACCAGCCCCGCCGGCTTATTGACGACGAGAAGCTCGTCGTCCTCATGCACAATGTCGAGCACGATGGGCTCCGCTTGTGTCCTAACGCTGACCTCCACCTGCGCCACAAGCTCAACGGTTTCCCCGCCAGAAACCGCGTCACGTGGCCGTTTTGGTCCTCCCTGAACCGTAATGGCTCCGGCCAGCAACCAGTCCTTTAGCCGGCTTCTCGAATACTCAGGAAACATCCGCGCCAAAGCCTGGTCCAACCGCAAACCGGCGAACTCGTCGGGAATCGTATTTATTTGTTTTTTGGCGCTCATGATTAGGCCCTAGTTTACGGTATACTCGCCGACCTTGAACCGCCCAGCAGGCGGCGTATGCACCTTCGATAGATTTTTATAGACGATAGTATGCAATTAAAATTACAACTCAACCCGCTATTTGTTCGGCGCGCCCGTTTATTCGTGCTCGTTATTCTTGGCGCAAGTCTTCTGGCCTGTGGAGGCAAGGACGAACAACGCTCTGAAGTGGATGACATCGCCGAGGCGTACGAAACGGCGCAAGAAGCGATAGAAAACGAGGATTATCGAACGGGTATTGCGGTTTTCGAGGCCATTCAGGCTCGATTCCCGTTTAGCGACGTTGAGCGACAAATTCAGCTGGAGCTCATGCACGCTTACTATCAAAGCAGCCAGCTTGAACAAGCGGTAGACGCCGCCGATACCTTTATTCGTGAAAACCCGGTCCACGACCGCGTCGATTACGCCTTGTACATAAAGGGCCTGTCCTATTCTGAAGGTGAAGCTGGACTCCTCGAGCGCTGGTTCCGACAAGATACAACCAAACGACCGCCTGGAGATACGGATCTCGCGTATTCAACCTTTCGCCGCTTGATTGAGCGTTATCCCGACAGTGAGTATTCGGCAGACGCTCAACAGCGCATAGTAGCCATTAAGGAGCGAATGTTGACTTACGAAAACTACATCGCCGGATACTACTTGCGCCATGGCGCCTATATAGCCGCGGTTAATCGGGCCAAGTTCGCTTTAGAGGAGTACAACGGCGCTTCCGGAAACGCGGAGTCACTCCGCATTATGGCCGAAGCCTATGATGCGCTTGGAATGAGTGATCTTCGAGACGATGCGCGCCGGGTTCTTGCCACCAACTTTCCGAGCGACGGAGACGATGTAGAAGCCGGCAAGCCGAAAGGCAGGTTGATGAAATGGATAGACGATCGTCTCCCATTTAAAGCTAGACTGAATTAGTGCGGGAATTTGTAACCTGAGGTAATCGGGTAACGCCAATCCCGGCCGAACGCGCGACCACTGATTCTGACACCTGGCGGCGCTTGACGGCGCTTGTATTCGTTACGTTGTACCATCTCCAAAATGTGGACGACCGTGTCCCGGTCAAATCCACGTTCTGTAATCTCCGCGACAGAAAGGTCTTCCTCGATAAACGCCTCGAGAATTGGGTCAAGGACATCATAGTCAGGCAGCGAATCACTGTCTTTCTGATCCGGCCGCAGCTCGGCCGACGGCTCTCGCTCAATGACTCTTTCCGGTATGGCAGCGCCAAGCGAATTCCGATACCTGGCCAGACGATAGACCAGCGTCTTAGTGCAATCCTTGATAGGAGCAAAGCCACCAGCCATATCGCCGTATAAGGTCGCGTATCCAACGGCCATCTCGCTCTTGTTGCCCGTGGTTAGCAACATGCGTCCAGTCTTGTTCGATATCGCCATCAAGAGTAATCCTCGACAGCGCGCTTGAATGTTTTCTTCGGTTACATTGGGTTCGCGTTCACCAAGCACCAGATCCAGTTGCGCAATCGTTGCCTCATACATGGGTTCTATCGAAACCACGTCATAGCGAATACCCAGCGCCGCTGCCTGCAGAGCCGCGTCTTCCTGACTCATGTTAGACGTGTAGCGAAACGGCATCATCACGGCGCGTACACGATCAGGCCCGATCGCATCATAAGCGATAGTCGCAACCAACGCCGAATCGATCCCACCTGACAGGCCGAGAATAATGCCCGGAAAACCGTGCTTGGTAATGTAGTCACGAGTGCCTGTAACCAGTGCTTTGTAAGCGCTGGCGTCAGCATCCAACAAATCCGCGGAAATCCCGGCTTGCAGCACAACGCCTGACGCCGATGCTTGTAAATCGACTGCATGCAGACCTTCCTCAAATGCAGGTGCACGGAATGCCATTTCTCCATCGCCCGACATGGCGAATGATCCGCCATCAAATACCAGCTCATCCTGGCCACCGACCATATTGACGTAAATAACGGGAAGCTGGACATTCATTACCCGCTTTTTCACCTGCGTCTCACGCGTCGCCTGGCTGCCTTTCTCGAAGGGCGATCCATTGATAGCGATAATGCATTCGGCGCCAGCAGAATGAGCTCTGTCCATCGGGCCGACACTCCAAACGTCCTCGCAAATATTCAGCCCGATACGAACGCCATTTAACGTAAAGACCGAAGCATCGTTGCCGCGCGTAAAGTAGCGCTCCTCATCGAAAACGCTGTAATTAGGCAGCGACTGTTTGCGGTAATGGGCAAGAATTTTGCCATCGCGAATAACTGCGCAGGCGTTGTAGATCTTGTCCTGACTGTATTCCGGGAAACCAATTAGAACTGCGATGCCGGAGATGCTCTCGCTAATCTTCGCCATCGCGTTTTCGACCAAGTAACGAAGACTGGCGTGAAATAGGAGGTCTTCCGGCGGATAACCGCAAATGCTGAGCTCCGGAAAAATGACCAGATCAGCATCAAGATCATCGCGAGCTTGTGCAGAATAGGCAATTATTTTTTCGGTATTACCGGCTATATCACCGACCGCTAGGTTAACCTGAGCCAACGCGACTTTGACATTGTGGTCCATACTTAACTCCGGAACACCAAGACTTACGAGTTAATAACTTCCAGCATTTTCGAGCCAAGTTCTGCCGGTGATCGAACCGTTGCAACGCCAGCAGCATCCAACGCCTTGAATTTATCCTCGGCGGTGCCCTTGCCGCCAGCAATAATTGCACCGGCATGTCCCATACGTTTTCCTGTGGGCGCCGTTACACCGGCGATATAAGCAACAACAGGCTTGGTAACATTACTCTGGATGAATTCAGCAGCGGCCTCTTCGTCCGTTCCGCCGATTTCGCCGACCATGATTATACCGTCAGTATCCGGATCATCCTGAAATAACTCTAGACAATCGATGAAATTCATACCGCGCACCGGGTCGCCGCCAATACCGATGCAAGTGCTCTGCCCCAGACCGTTCGTTGTCGTCTGATACACCGCCTCGTAGGTCAGTGTACCCGACCGGGACACGACGCCGATGCGCCCTTTTTGATGGATGAATGCTGGCATGATACCGATCTTACATTCGTCCGGCGTAATGATGCCTGGACAGTTCGGTCCAATCAGGCGGCAGTTATTGTCACGTAATGACGATTTCACCTTGACCATGTCGTTAACGGGAATACCTTCAGTAATGCATACGATCAACGCGATGCCCGAGTCGGCCGCTTCGAGAATCGCATCCGCCGCAAACGATGGCGGCACATAAATCATACTGACGTCCGCGCCTGTTTCCTGAACAGCCTCTTGCATCGTGTTGTAGACGGGAACACCAAGATGCTCGGAGCCACCGCGACCTGGTGTGACACCGCCAACAACCTTGGTGCCGTAGGAGATGCACTGTTCGGTATGAAATGAACCTTGATTGCCGGTGATGCCCTGGCAAAGAATCTTGCTGTCTTTATTAACCAAAATACTCATTAAATTCTTCTCTATCAGGCTGCCGAGGCAACTACCTTGAGTGCTGCGTCAGTAAGGTCATCGGCCGCAATGATGTCGAGTCCGCTATTTGCCAGAAGGTCGCGGCCTTTTGTTACGTTTGTGCCCTCCAGTCGTACAACGACCGGAACACTGACACCGACTTCTTTGACCGCGCTGATAATTCCCTCTGCAATCAGGTCACAACGCACGATGCCACCAAAAATATTAACTAAAATTGCAGCAACATTTTCGTTGGAGAGGATGAGCTTGAATGCTGCTGAGACACGTTCGGCCGTTGCGCCACCGCCGACGTCCAGGAAGTTCGCCGGATCACCGCCGTGCAACTTGATGAGATCCATTGTCGCCATCGCGAGTCCAGCACCGTTAACCATGCAGGCAATATTGCCGTCAAGCGAGACGTAGTTCAGATCATGTTCCGCTGCTTCTCGTTCCACCTCATCTTCCTGACTCGGATCTCGAAGTTTAGCGATTTCTTTTTGTCGAAATAGAGCACTAGCGTCGACGTTGATTTTTCCATCAAGCACAATGACATCGCCCGCCGTATTGGTGATCAGAGGATTCACCTCGATCAAACTGGCATCCGTATCGACATACAACTGGTACAGCTTCTTGACGAGATCGCCGAATTGCCGCATTTGCTTCTTATCGAGTCCGAGACCGAAGGCCAGTTGACGCACCTGATAGTCCTGTAAGCCAGCATCCGGCGCGATCGCGATCGCAAAAATCTTCTCGGGCGTTTCTGCAGCCACCTTCTCGATATCCATGCCACCCGCAGCCGACGCTATAAAGGAGATGCGGCTGACCTCGCGATCGACCAGCATGCTCAGATACAGCTCGCGATCAATCTCTGAGCCTTCTTCAACGTAAACTATGTTGACCGGCAGACCCTCCGGTCCTGTTTGATAAGTGACCAGTGTCATTCCCAGCATTTCATCCGCGTATTCGCGAACCTCATCAAGCGTACGGGCGAGTTTGACGCCGCCCGCTTTGCCACGACCACCAGTATGGGCTTGAGCCTTTACAACCCAGAATTTGCCACCGAGTTCCTCGGCCGCCTTGACGGCTGCATCCGCAGAGTCGGCGGGAATGCCTCGCGGGACGGTTATACCGTAGTCCCTGAACAAGATTTTTGACTGATATTCGTGAAGATTCATTGGATTTCTTGTGTTGACGTAGAGGATTTCGCGATAGCGGCGAAAAAGACGGCGTATTTTGTAGGTTTGCGGGACCCATGTCCATATTCAGTCTACAATTCGCAGATGAATCAGGCATAAACTGAGCCCCCCTGAAATGGACTTTCCGCGGCAGTTGGAGCGCCCTGATACAAAAGACAATTGAAGAACCGTATCTGACCTGGCGTGTTCTGGCGGCACTGAACGTGTTTCGCCTTGTTAATTTGCATCGCCTTGCTTAGTCCATTCTTCGCGAAATCCTGCCCTCATTTCTTCGGCTATACGAATCCTGTACCTTATATCACTACTGCCATAGACTATTTTGCTATCGCATTGGGCACACAGCTATTGACACGTCGCTTGCTTGATATCTCATAAAGACCATTGCGCCGTATATTTTTAAACATTTTCAAATGCATGGAGAAAACGAGATGAAGAAACAACCAGGCTTTACACTTATCGAACTGATAATCGTTGTAGCGATCATTGGCATTATGACTGCGATCGCTATTCCTGCTTACCAGGACTACACGATCCGCGCACAGGTTGCTGAAGGCTTGACGCTTTCTGGCGCTGCGAAGGCTGCTACAGCTGAATTTCGCATGGATTCTGGCAACTGGCCTGCTGACAACGCTACTGCAGGGCTGTCTTTATCTGCCTCAATCACTGGCAAGTACACTACGGGCGTAACAGTCGGTGGTGGCGGCCTGATAACCATTACGTACGGTGGTGATGCCAACGCTACATACCTCAGCGGCAATACAGTTACGATGCAGGCAACTGACAATCAAGGCTCTATTTCCTGGGTTTGCGCCAGTGCCTCTATAGCTAGCAAGCGCCTTCCGGCCGCATGTCGCCCGTAACAGGGTTATCTGACACAATCTTTCTTACTATGTCAGTCATGTCAGTTGAAAAAACCCCGATTTGCTGGGGTTTTTTTGGATTTCTTCACTATCAATTTGATGGCTCATGCGAACCAGTATCTCGATGCCATGCCTTAAATAAGTTAGAGTTATTGCTGATTCCAGAGTTTCCTCAGCATGAGTAAAATAAGACAAAATGATGGGTTTACACTCATTGAATTGATGATCGTTGTGGCGGTTATAGGGATTCTCGCGTCTCTGGCTGTTTCTGCATATCAGACCTACACCATTCGGGCGCAAGTAGTAGAGGCTATCGATATGGGTACCGAGGCGAAATCGCCGGTCGTCAGCGCGTACAACCAGGACGGCGTACCTCCCACAGACAGAGTGGCTGCCGGTATGTCAGCCGTTGCAACGGACTCACGCGGCTTGTACGTGTCGCAAGTTGAAGTTAACGATGGCCGGATCGACGTGATGATGGGTAGCCGTGCGCATGCCGATGTTTTCGGCGACGTAGTATCATTCACACCATACTTAACCCCTTCTGGCGGCGTCGCGTGGCGTTGTGGCGCAGCCAGTCAACCGGGTGGTGGGTCCGTTATAATGCCCGGCACTGCTTATGTACCAACCACGGTCCTGACAAGATATCTTCCCGCGATCTGTCGGAATTAGATAAAGATCGCCGAAATCTGGCGTTTTACTTAATCAAATTCCGTAACTGTGAAAAATCGCACAAAATCCAGTTGAATCGGGCATTTGGATCAGTGAGACTGTAATACTTACAGTAACGCAACAACGCTGACCTTATGGCAGCAACAGCATCACAGACTAATCTTGCTTGAGCCGATAATCATAGCAATCCTTGGTGTTCTGGTCGGTGACTTCGTTGTCGCGATGTATCTCCCGATCTTCAAACTTGGTGCGGTCGTATAAAAACAGCGCTGGTATATTTGCATGCATACAGTGTTCGGATGACACTCCGAACACCGTTTTTGCATCCGGTCTGCTCAGCTAATGGAGGTTAAGAATGCTTGAACTAATGAGCGAATCTGCGCCGGTATTTATTGCTGTCGTTTTCGCATTCGCATTGTTGATCGGCAGTTTTCTGAATGTCATTATCCATCGCCTACCTATTATGATGGAGCGTGAATGGCGCGACCAGGCGGCCGAGCAGAAGCTAAAAGAACTACGGACTACAGGCCGCTGCCAGAGAAAATTGGAAGTCGTTCATCTCCGTAATCTTGATCCGGCGACTGCTCGTAGCCTCGAGGGGCGTTTTGATTTAACTGTGCCGCGCTCACGCTGCCCCTCCTGCGGAAAATTAATTACGGCCCTGCAAAATATTCCTGTTATTAGCTATTTATTCCTGAAAGGTCGCTGCGCGAATTGTAAAACACCGATATCCGCCCGTTATCCACTAGTCGAACTGATCACTGCGTCTTTGGCGGCTATTACTGCGTGGCATTTTGGAGCTGGCATCGAAGCATTGATGGCGATCGCGTTAGCCGTAACATTGATTGCGATAGCGATGATCGATGCGGACACTCAATTGATCCCAGATTCAATCGTACTGCCCCTGATGTGGGTTGGGCTCAGCATGAGTCTGCTTCATCCCTTGTCAGATACCGGCACGCTGTTTATTAACCCATCAGACGCCATCATTGGAGCACTCGCAGGTTATTTAAGCTTGTGGAGCGTCTTCTGGCTCTTCAAGCTCATAACGGGGAAAGACGGCATAGGCTACGGCGACTTCAAGTTATTGGCGGCCCTCGGTGCTTGGCTCGGATGGCAGCAACTACCGATCATCATTATGATGTCTGCTGTTGTCGGTATAGTAATCAACGTCACCCTGATCGTATTCCAAGGCAAAGATCGAAGTGCTCCAGTTCCCTTCGGTCCTTATATAGCGGCAGCTGGCTGGATCGCGATGCTTTGGGGTGAGACGATAAGAAACACCTACATTGATCTGATGTTCTGAGTGACTAACAAAGAATCCAACATACCTTTTCGAATTGGGCTTACCGGTGGCGTAGCCAGCGGAAAATCGACTGTCGCTGACCAGTTCGCGGAGCTTGGTGTTCCGGTTATTGATACCGACATTATTGCCAGAGAGGTCGTTCAGAAAGGTCAACCGGCGCTTAAAGAAATACGAGAGAAATTCGGTGATTCGTTTATAAGTGCCGACGGTCATCTCGATCGCGCTGCAATGAGAGCCGCCGTATTTTCCAATCAAGACGCTCGCCTCGACCTCGAGGCAATTTTACACCCCAAGATTTCAATCGAAACAAAGTGCCGAGCAAATGACGCCGGCGGAAAATATCAGATAATTGTGGTGCCCTTATTAGTCGAGTCGGCGCTTAGAGACTTCGTCGACAGGATTCTGGTCGTGGACTGCAGCAAGGAAGTTCAGATCAAGCGGCTAATAAAACGCGATAATGAATCGGTAGCGCAGGCGCTGCGTATCATCGCGGCACAGGCCAGCCAGGAAAGCCGTCTGGAAATCGCCGATGACGTTATTCGCAATGACGAAGGAATCGACGCGACGCAGATTAAGGTTACTGAGCTACATCGACGCTATCGTCGCTTGGCATCGAATTGATGCCTTCCCAAAAAAATCGACTTCGCCCTATAGCGTCAACTATTTGCTACGGCCCACGGTCTAGAGCAAAATAGCCCGATGGCTAAACCTGCTGGAAAAATCACTGCTCAGCCTGCCCCGGGCATCGCACACTATGAACAGCCGGTTTCCGAGCGTATGCGGACGTTTCTCAGGCTTGAGTTTCTGTATCATCCGATGCTCAAGAACAGTGAAAAAGATGATGACTGGGCAACCCGTGACACAATATCCACGCTGTTGGAAATTCAGGCCATTCTCCTGCGAGGTGATGTCCGAAGCGAGGTATTGAGCGAGTTGGACCATCAAATCAGTGCTTTCGAGCGATTTCAAGCCCATTCTGGCGTTGATGGTGGCCGCTTGGGAAATCTAATGGATAATTTATCCAAGACCCGCGAGCAGATCTCGCTTATCGGAACCGGCTTTCTACAGCCCCTAAAAGACAGCGATTTTCTAAATGCGATCAAGCATAGAAGCGCTATCCCGGGTGGCACCTGTGAATTCGACCTGCCGGAGTACAGCCATTGGTTGCGGCAACCCATAGCTCGACGACAGCAAGACCTCACCGAGTGGATACAAACCGTTAGAACGCTTTGTGATGGCGTTAGTGAAGTACTTTGGCTAATACGAGAAAGTGCGCAGCCAACGCACAGAAAGGCTATAAACGGCATGTACCAACACAATATGCAGAAAAACGGCAATTGCCGATTATTAAGGCTGAGTCTTGCTGAAGATTCGCCACTGTTTCCGGAGATTAGCGGCAGTCAGCACCGTTTTACGGTTCGCTTCCTGGAGTGGTCAACCGTCGACAGTCGCGCCGTCCAGACCGGACATGACGTGCCATTCCAGCTCTCAATTTGCTGAGTTTTCCTGGCCCGACCTAATGCCGCCGCAGTGCTTTCACCACGGGGGCATCAGCCGGCAATAATTCGTTTGCATCGAGCAGCTCCGTTGGCACCCAGCGCAACTCTTGTCCCTCTCGACCGACTGGGTCGCTGTTCCACTCACTAACAATAAAGAACTCGATAGTGACGATTCTGTCCTCATATTCGTGTCGTAAATTCATGAACGAAGACGAAGTCGTAACTTCGATACCGAGTTCCTCCGCGAGTTCTCTCGACAGGGCTTTCTGAGCTGTCTCACCAGAGATGATTTTGCCCCCTGGAAATTCCCACAGGCCGTGAAACGGTCCGCCATCCAAACGCTCCGCGATCAAAATTCGACCTTGAGAATCGCAGAGTATCCCGGCCGCAACGTCGAAGTGATTCATGACGTTCGAACTAAGCGTGCAGTTGGCCGCAGCACTGCTTGAATTTCTTACCCGAACCACATGGGCAAGCCTCATTGCGACCGACTTTTCGTCTATCGCGGACAAATGGCTCAGCCGGTGGCAGCCCTGCCGGTTGAGATGCTTTGCCATGCTCGTCCAACGCACTCGACTCAGCATGCTGAAACTTCATTGAATCGGCTGACTGCTTGCGTTCCGCCATTTCATCGAGATCTTTTTCGCCCCGGATGCGGATACGGGAAAGAATACTGATCGTGTCATGTTTGACCTGCTCGAGCATAGTGCCGAACATTTCGAATGCCTCCCGTTTGTACTCTTGTTTCGGATTCTTTTGTGCGTAGGAGCGCAATCCGATGCCCTGGCGCAGGTGATCCATGGAGGCCAGATGTTCTTTCCAATGATGGTCCAGCTGGTGCAGCATCACTTTCTTTTCAACGCTGCGCATCAGATCTGCACCAATATCGCCAACCCTTTTTTCGTAGCTGTCCTGTGCCTCTTTGATACACTTTTCGACAATACCTTCGGCGCTAATGGTCTTATTATCTCGCGTCCAGCGAGCGACATCCGCTCTGACTCCATACTCGGACTCAAGCGCCTGAGTTAGGCCATCCGCATCCCACATTTCGTCTAGGCTTCCCGGTGGCACGTATTGCTCAACCGTTATTCCCACGACTTCCTCAAGAATCGCTGCTACGGACTCTTCGACCTCCTCCGCATCCATTAGCTCAGCGCGCTGGTGATAGACAACCTTGCGCTGATCGTTCGCCACATCGTCGTATTCGAGAAGGTTCTTTCGGATGTCGAAGTTATGCGCTTCAACTTTTCGTTGCGCACGTTCAATCTGGCGCGACAACAGCTTACTCTCTATCGCTTCACCTTCGCGCATACCAGCACGAGACAACAGGTTCTTAGTCCGTTCCGGATCCCCAAAAATACGCATCAATGTGTCTTCCATCGAGAGGTAAAATCTCGATGAGCCCGGGTCGCCTTGGCGTCCTGAGCGCCCTCTGAGCTGATTATCGATGCGCCTAGACTCATGGCGCTCTGTGCCAGTAATGTGCAAACCACCGGCCTCTAGAACCTGTTCATGGCGTTGCTTCCATTCACCTTCCACTACTACAGTATCGGCATCGTTGCCATATCGCTTTCGAGCGTCTTCCAGTGCGGCCTCAAGACTTCCGCCAAGTACAATATCGGTACCTCGACCTGCCATATTGGTCGCGATCGTAATCGCGCCAGGTCGACCTGCGTTCTGTACTATTTGTGCCTCACGTTCGTGCTGCTTCGCGTTTAGGACGCTGTGCTTGATGCCCTTGCCCTTCAGCAAGGAAGACAGTAACTCTGACGCCTCAATCGACGTGGTACCAACCAAAACAGGCTGGCCGCGTTCAGAGCAATCGACGACGTCTTCGATGATGGCCTCAAACTTATCTTTTTCGGTCAGGTATACGAGATCGGGTTGATCGTCGCGAATCATGTCTTTGTGCGTCGGAATAACGACAACTTCAAGTCCGTAGATTTGCTGGAACTCGAATGCCTCCGTATCGGCGGTACCGGTCATGCCGGACAGATTATTGTATAGACGAAAATAATTCTGGAACGTGATCGCTGCAACCGTCTGGTTTTCTTGCTTAATTGAGACGCCTTCTTTCGCTTCGATAGCCTGATGCAGACCATCGCCCCAACGGCGACCCGGCATTGTCCGTCCTGTAAATTCGTCAACGATGACAACTTCACCATCTTTTACGATGTACTCGACGTCACGCTGATACATGGCGTGAGCGCGCAGTGCCGAACCCAGGTGGTGTAGTAATTTAATATTGGCTGCGTCGTAAAGGCTTTCCCCTTCTGACAGTAAGCCGGTCTGGCTCATTAGGGCCTCAACTCGTGCGTGCCCCTCTTCGGTGATATGAGTTTGTTTTGCTTTTTCGTCGACAGTGTAGTCGCCGCGCTTTACGATTCTGCAGGCTGCAACCTTGCTTTCAATTGAAGTCATTACAAGGTCGGCGTCGCGTTGCTCGGCGATCTCGATCGCCTCATCAAGCGTTAATTCATCAGGCTCTTCGCCACTTATCGTGACCTTATTTCCAGGAATATCGTAGTTGCTGGGATCCTCAGTCTCTTCCTGCTTAATCAACTTCGGGATCATCTTGTTAATCTTTGCGTACAGATCTGTGTTGGATTCTGTCGGACCAGAAATAATCAACGGCGTCCGAGCTTCGTCAATCAGGATTGAGTCAACCTCGTCGACGATCGCGAAATTTAGCCCGCGTTGGGTTTTGTCTGCAGTTGAGAATGCCAAGTTGTCTCGCAGGTAGTCGAAGCCAAGCTCATTGTTCGTCGCATACGTAATATCCCTCTTATAAGCCTCGCGTTTTTCATCGGACGTTTGACCACCTTTTGATACACCGACAGTCAACCCCAGAAATTCGTAAATAGGGCGCATCCAGTCTGCATCGCGTTGAGCAAGATATTCGTTGACCGTCACAATATGCACGCCGTCGCCACCGATCGCGTTGAGGTATGCCGGCAAAGTCGACATCAGCGTTTTACCCTCACCTGTGCGCATTTCGGCAATATTGCCGGCATGCAACACCATTCCACCGATTAGTTGAACATCGAATGGACGCATCTGCATTGTTCGCATGGAGGCTTCACGAACAACAGCGAATGCCTCGGGCAATAATTGCTGCAATGTTTCGCCATCGCTGTATCGCTGCCGAAACTCCGCTGTCTTGGCTTGCAGCGCGTCATCACTAAGCGCTTTGAGTTCCTCTTCAAGCGCATTAATAGCGGCAACGGATTTCGCGTACTGACGCACCAGACGCTCATTTCGGCTGCCAAATATGCGTGTCAGAAAATTGGCCACAAAGGGCTCCTAATATCGGGTCATACAAAGGCCGCTATTCTAGAAGCGGAGAGACAAATATCCAAGCGATGTCGCGATTTATGGGCGAATTAGCCGAACACAAGGAGCTACCCGATAATACGGATTCGCTCAGTAATGGCTGGGGTATGGGGCTGGCTTACTTCGTGGATTCGCGAATGAACTTCACCGGATTAACCCGGCTGCCGTTATGCAGCACCTCAAAATGCAGATTCGGGCCAGTAGCGCGCCCAGTTTTACCCATCAGAGCAACAATCTGCCCTTTCTTGACCTCATCTCCGACCGACACAAGGTTTTGTAAATTATGCGCATAGCGAGTCGAATACCCGCTACCATGATTGAGCTCCACCATGAGGCCATATCCATATCGGTCAGCAGACCACGTAACGATTCCATCGGCCACGGCCGCAATTTCTGCGCCACTTTTACCCGCAAAATCGATGCCGGTATGAATCGCTGCCTTTCCGGTGAACGGATCAGTTCGCTTGCCGAAATAAGAAGAAATCCAACCCGCACTGACAGGTCGACCTTGTGGGTAAACGCGATCTTTAAGGTTTTGGTTCATTAGCACGCTTTCGAGAACGTCGAGTTGCGCTTCACGATTGCTGAGTTGTTCGCCGAGCAAATTCATTGCATCAGGCATTTCGAGAACGGCGACGTTCGAGCCTGCTGACATCGGTTCTTCCGGTCCACCAACAGCTGGGTTGGAGTCAAAATCAAATTCGCCGTCGTCAATATTCGCCATATCGATCAACCGGCGACCCAGTGCATCCAGGCGAATCATGCGAGCGTTCATTTGTGCAACACGAATGGACAGCGCGTCCAACGTATCTTCGTTTTCCTGGCGGATAGTGTTAATGCTGGTGCGCTGCTCGTCCAACTTACCAGTGAGTCCCTGAAATTCCTCTAAACTTACTCCAGACCCAGTGCGTAACGCATGCCATGAGCCAACCGCAAAACCTGCACTTACTATGAGTGCAGCAACGACGGCTATAGACAGACCAGCCGTCACGCCAGTCAAGCTCACCTGCCGAGGTGATCTGAACCCCTTACCAAAAATAACTACATTCATTTAGTACGCCCTAGACGCGCCTCTATCGATCGCATCGGTGTTGTGCAAGTTGCGAAGTCACGGACCATTAGTCCGCATTCACTTGTTCCTGTTGTTACAAACTTGCTATCCAAGCTCACTCCAGTAGCCCCGCTGCTTTAGGAGTTTCCCGTAGACCGGTGGATTTTCGACCCCGCTTTTCAACGGGTATACCTTTATCGAGAGCGAAACTATGCATAATGTCGGAAATCATTACAAGGCGAGGCTCCGGGAACGGCGACCTTGATCACCTGAAAGAGGATAGAAGCGCCAACTGCGTCACATTATCATGACCATCAGCAAACTCAAGAATCTTCTAAATCCTAGTAATGACGGGGACTTAGGTGATCTCATTAACCGTGCTCGACGCATGGGAGAACTCACCGACGTTCTCAGTAATGCTCTGCCTGAGTCCGACAGAAGTGCCATTGTTGCCGCAAATGTCAGGGAAGATGGTGAGTTGGTGGTTATATGTGCTTCATCAGCGTGGGCGTCACGCTTACGTTATGAAACTGAAGTTTTGCTTGCAGCAGCAAAAAAAGCGGGCGTCACGGCTCATACCTGCCGAATTCGGGTTAGTCAGAATTAGACATCAAGCGTATAACGCAGTCGCGTACGAAATGGGCACTTTGTTTGAGTCGTCGAAGGTAACCACTTCCCACGCACTTTCATCTTCGAGCATCGCTCGAAACAATTTGTTGTTTAGATCGTGACCCGACTTGTACGCACGAATTTCACCAACGAGGTTGTGGCCAAGCAAGTAGGCATCACCAATCACATCGAGAATCTTGTGAATGACGAATTCGTTCGCATAGCGAAGGCCATCTTCATTAAGAATGCGGTAATCATCAAGAACGATGGCGTTATTCATACTGCCACCCAGGGTGAGATTTTGTTCGCGCAAAGCCTCTACATTGCGTAAGAAACAAAAGGTCCTTGCCCGACTAACTTCCTTAAGAAAAGACGTCGATGAGAAATCGATTGTCGCTTGCTGACTTAGTTTATTAAAGACGGGGTGATTGAAGTACACCTCAAAGTCCACCTTAAAACCATTAAATGGCAATAGCTCGACCCACTTATCGCCATCCTCCACGCGTATTTTTTTCTTGATCCGAATTAGTTTTTTGGCTGCGTTTTGTTCTTCGATTCCAGCAGACTGCAGGAGAAAAACAAATGGTCCAGCGCTACCGTCCATAATCGGAACTTCGGGTCCCGACAGATCGACGTTCAGGTTATCGATACCAAGACCCGCCAGTGCCGACAATAAATGCTCCACTGTCGCAACTTTGACGCCATCTTTTACCAGCGTCGTGCCAAGCATGGTTTCACCGACCAGCTGTGGATCAGCTGGTATAGCGACCGGCTCTTCCAAGTCAACGCGATGAAAAGTAATACCTGCATTGACGGCTGCCGGCCGCAAAGTCATGTAGACCTTCTCGCCCGTGTGCAGTCCAACTCCGGTAGCCCGAATCGTTGTTTTTAAAGTTCGTTGTCTTAGCATTGCGCGGCGAAGATTATCATAATTGGGGTCATCTTCCAAAAAGTCTTATAAATTCAATCTATTAGAAAATTGACATGCGGCATAAGCCAAGAAGTTTATCCTCGAAGTCAAGCAGGTAGCTAGCCCGGACGAATCCGGGCTAGCAAGCGGAATTACCTGCCCCAGGCAGTCAGATTAACTGGACTACAATGACCTTAGTCAGCTTGGCGGCGCAGGAACGCTGGAATATCCAGCAACTCTTCCTGCAGACCGTTCGCTTCCAGTCTATCGCCAACAGCGCGTTGTCGTTGCACCGTCGGCTTATCCAGCGTCTGGTAGTTAGGTTCGGCTTGAGTGACCGGCGGACGCACAATACGCATCGGTGATTCGGCGTTGGCTGACTGGTGGCCGAGACCCGTTGCGACAACCGTTACGCGGATGCGATCAGTCATTTCTGGATCAATAACCGTACCGATAACGACCGTAGCATCGGGTGATGTGTATTCCTTCACCGTGTTACCAACTTCCTGAAACTCGCCGATCGACAAATCCTTACCTGCCGTAACGTTTACTAGGATGCCGTTCGCACCTGCCAAGTTAATGTCTTCAAGCAATGGACTGGACGCTGCGGCTTCGGCCGCTTCCCGAGCACGACCCTCACCCGACGATGTACCTGATCCCATCATTGCCATACCCATTTCAGACATTACTGTTCGCACGTCTGCAAAGTCGACATTGATCAGGCCCGGTCGAGTGATCAGTTCGGCAATGCCTTGAACCGCACCTTGTAACACCTGATTTGCCGAACGGAAAGCGTCGAGCAAAGTTGTCTCACCACCAAGAACAGTAAGCAACTTCTCATTCGGAATAGTAATAAGCGAATCGACATACTTGCCGAGTTCCGCGATACCATGATCCGCGATTTGCATGCGTTTACTACCTTCCATCTCGAAAGGTTTGGTAACAATTGCGACCGTCAGAATGCCGAGTTCCTTGGCAACCTGCGCAACGATCGGTGCGGCCCCTGTTCCAGTGCCGCCGCCCATGCCGGCTGTGATGAACAGCATATCCGCGCCCTCGATAACCTCGAGAATACGATCACGGTCTTCCATTGCCGCCTGACGGCCAATGTCAGGATCAGCGCCAGCGCCGAGTCCCTTCGTAATATTGCAACCGATCTGCAATGACGTTCGCACGCGCGATCCTTGCAGCGCTTGCGAGTCTGTGTTGGCACAGATGAAATCGACACCTTCGATGCCGGTTTCAAGCATGTGCGCTACTGCATTACCACCGCCACCACCGACACCGATGACTTTGATGACAGCAGTCGAGCTATGCGCATCCATTAATTCAAACATTGAGTTTTCCTCCGCTTTTTAAACTTGTGATACTTCTATTATTAAAATTGGCCTTGGAACCACGATTTTATGTACTCCCAAATTTTCCCTAAGTTGCCACCGATCGGTGTACTGCGCCGATCCCGGCGTGAAATATTTTCAAAACCGTATAGCAATAAACCAACACCTGTGGCGTGGATCGGATTGCGTATGACATCAATCAGTCCTTCAACATATTGTGGTGACCCGAGTCGCACGGGCATATGGAATACCTCTTCCGCGAGCTCCACCGCACCTTCCATTTTTGCGCTGCCGCCGGTGATAACTATGCCGGCCGCGATCAGTTCTTCGAACCCGCTACGACGCAACTCATCTCGAACCAACCCAAAGAGTTCTTCGTAGCGGGGTTCGACAATTTCAGCGAGTGTTTGACGGGCCAGTCGCCGTGGCGGACGTTCGCCGACACTTGGGACTTCGATCGTTTCGTCCGGATTGGCCAGCTGCGACAACGCGCAGGCATACTTAATTTTTATCTCTTCCGCGTATTGCGTCGGCGTTCGCATCGATACAGCAATATCATTGGTAACCTGATCGCCCGCGATCGGTATGACCGCTGTATGTTGGATGGCACCGCCAAGGAAAACGGCTATATCAGTGGTGCCGCCGCCGATATCCACGACGCAGGATCCAAGCTCCTTTTCATCGTCTGTCAGAACTGCGTAACTGGACGCCAGCTGCTCAAGGACGATGTCGTCAACTTCGAGGCCACATCGTTTCACGCACTTAACAATATTCTGTGCGGCACTTTCGGCGCCGGTGACCATGTGCACTTTCGCCTCAAGACGAACACCCGACATGCCGATGGGCTCGCGAATACCCTCCTGGTTATCGATGACAAATTCCTGCGGAAGGATGTGCAATATCTTCTGGTCAGCAGGGATAGCCACTGCACGAGCGGCATCGATCACTCTATCGACATCGCTGGCACTAACTTCGGAGTCTCTGATCGCAACGATACCGTGCGAATTGAGACTGCGAATGTGGCTGCCCGCGATTCCCGTATATACCGAGTGAATATCGCAACCTGCCATCAGCTCCGCTTCCTCCACGGCGCGTTGAATCGAATGCACCGTTGACTCGATGTTGACGACAACACCTTTCTTCAGGCCGCGTGAAGGGTGCGTACCAATTCCGACGATCTCTATTTCGCCGTCTTCATTCACTTCGCCAACAATCGCCACCACTTTCGAGGTGCCAATGTCGAGTCCGACAATCAGATTTTTGTCAGGTCGTTTAGACATTCAATTCATTCCTCTGGCCGCAAGCATTTCCTGCCTGGCCCTTTCTGGATCACTTACCGGTGTCGGCGAATCACCTTTCCAGCCAATCGTGAAGCCGTTTCCGTATCGCATATCGACATAGTCGATTTCCTTTCCGCGGCTGGTAATGATGCCCGCGACAACATTAAGAAAAAGGTCCGTTCGATCGGCAACAGCTTTTCTACCCAAGCGAACATCAATTCCATTGCCGAGAGTCATTCCCCAAGAGCCACGCGCATCGAGGTGAACTCGGCGAACGTCCAACCCCCTTAGAATCAGTTGTTCGCGAACCGCCAGATAGCGTGCAGCAACTTCGGCAGAACTAGCATCTGGTCCACTGAGTCTCGGCAACTCAGCTGGCACGTGGCGTGACTTGTCAATAAATAATTCACCGCGCGTATTCAGAAGACCGTTGTCACCCCACACTGCAGCGGGAACCTGCTCGGTGACGATGATCGATATTCGATTTGGCCAGCGGCGAGCGACACGTGCCTGATCGATCCATGGCAGCGCAACGATCAAATCCTGAATCCGATCGATATCGGCACCAACGAAACCAGCGTCGATCTCTTCGCTTATGGCATCTTCAATATGCAAAGCAGTGACTCGCTGAAATGGTCCGCTGATTTCGATGGACGTGATCTCTCTGTCGAGCATCGTGATGCTCAACTGGTAGATAGCTAACACCACGGTGATTGCGAAAAACGGTGCGAGTATCTTGCCTATTCGAATCTTCGGCAGCTGCATGCGTGGCGTGGCTTTCTTCTTACGTTTCTTGGCTTGATTACGCACCATATGCGGCCACCTCAACGTTGTTTTCTACTTGGCCAGCGACAAAGCTCGTTTCCAGAATTCTCCAACACAACTCTGCAAAATCGATGCCATCTCGTTGTGCCGCCATCGGCACAAGACTGTGACTTGTCATGCCCGGCACTGTATTCACTTCAAGTACTAGCGGCTGGCCGTCTGAGCCAGTCATAAAATCTACCCGACCCCAACCACTGCAACCCAATTCGTCGAATGCGGCAATAGCAAGATCCGCATAGCGTTGTTCCTCGGCGTCACTTGAGGTCCCTTTACAAACATATTCCGTGCGATCAGATTCGTATTTGGCGCGGTAGTCGTAAAAAACACGCGGTGTAACGATTCGAATGCTCGGCAATGCCTGACCCTGAAGAACCGACACGGTAAATTCGTCACCGTTGATACACTTCTCGATAAGCACTGTGTCGCCGTACAACAGCGCCACGTCAAAAGCTTTGTTGAGTTCCGGCCGCTCGAACACTTTTGACATGCCAACACTGGAACCCTGCCGCGAGGGCTTGATGATCAGGGGAAATCCGATCTGCTCGGCCGCGACGGAGGCCTCCGCAAGAGACCGCGCGACGGCATAATCAGGTGTCGGTATACCAGCTGCGCAAAATAGATGTTTGCTTCGTACTTTATCCATAGCGATAGCTGATGCCATTACGCCACTTCCTGTATACGGAACGTTCAACCATTGCAACGCACCTTGCAGCGTGCCGTCTTCACCACCGGGGCCATGTAACGCTATCCAGACTCGATCGAATCCAGCGTCGCCGAATTCAGCCATCGATTTCTCGGCAGGATCCCAAGCGTGCGCATCAACATCCTTCGATTGCAGCGCCTTTAGCACTGCCGCGCCGCTATTAAGCGATACTTCCCGCTCGCTGGAATCGCCACCAAGCATAACCGCAACGCGCCCGAAATCGGATGCGTCTGTAATCAGACTGCGTTGCTCAAATGCCTCCATGGACTTAATCATCGAGTCGCTCCCCGACGATGCATACTTCATGTATCAAACTCACTCCATGTTCGTCGATTACTGTCTGTCGAACATGTTCGATAAGTTCTTCAATATCCGTTGCTGAGGCATTCTCTCGATTGATGATGAAGTTTGCATGCTTTTCGGAAACCTCTGCTCCGCCGATTCGACAACCTTTCAACCCTGCAGCTTCAATAAGGCGTGCCGAATGATCACCCTTTGGATTCCTGAAAACTGATCCGCAGCTTGGTAGTCCTAGCGGTTGCGTCATCTTTCGACGCTCCAACATCATATTCATGTTATCAAGGTTAGGCTTAGCATCCGCGTCAAAGTGGAATGTCGCACCCAGAAACCACTCGTTTGCTGGGCCAGTCACGCTACGGTAGCCAACCGCGTATTCACCTGGTGTTCGTTCGTGAATATCGCCGTTACGATCAATCGTTCGCACCGATTCGACGTGCTTCCAGGTTTCTCCACCGTACGCACCAGCATTCATTGCAAGCGCACCACCGACAGTCCCTGGTATGCCAGCGAAAAACTCTGACGGCCCCAACTCCCATCGAACACATTGTCGCGCCAACTGTGTACAAGGCAATCCAGAACCAGCACTTACAAGGTAATGATCCGTGCGCTCGAGGTTGCGCAAAATCTTAGTCGCTGACACGACAACACCTGGCAAGCCACCATCACGAACCAAGAGGTTGCTGCCAACACCATGCCAGAAAATGGGTGTGTCTGCGTCCAGCTCTCTGAGGAATTCGGAGAGATCTGTGATGCTAGCTGGTACAAAGAAGATCTCCGCAGGGCCGCCCGCACGCCACGACGTATGTCGACTCATCGACTCTTCGTAGCGCAACTCACCTTGCACACTTAAGTCTCTTGCGGCAGCCATCATTTGTACACCTTCAATGCCGGCCCTTCATTGATCAGATCGGGAAGTTTCGCCGCATAAGCGCCGATGTCACCCGCGCCCATGGTCAGTAAAAGATCATCGTCCTCCAGCAAGTCCAGCAGAACCGGTTGCAAGGCATCAAACGACTCAATGAACACCGGCTCGACAGATCCACGCGTTCGAACGGCGCGAGCCATTGCTCGCCCATCGGCGCCAGCGATGGGCTCTTCACCCGCTGCGTAGACGTTAAGCAATACCAACACATCAGCATCAGAGAGTACGGTCGCAAAATCATCCATTAAGTCACGAGTTCGCGAGTAACGGTGTGGCTGAAAAACTAGAACGACACGCTTATCAGGCCATCCCGACCGCGCCGCCGATAAGGTTGCCGCGATTTCTGTTGGGTGGTGGCCGTAATCATCAACCAGCATCATGGTGCCGGCTGCAGTTTTGATATCGCCCATGCGTTGAAAGCGCCGATCAATTCCCTCGAACTCTTCGAGTGATTTTGCAATAGCATCGTTACCGATCTGCAATTCGTTAGCTACAGCGATTGCTGCTAGGGCATTACGCACGTTATGCATTCCCGGCAACTGAAGCTTGATATGCAAACTATCTTCGCTGGATTTTCTTACAACATCGAACTCAGTAGTTGCTGCATCAAAGATGATATTGATCGCGCGAACATCGGCGTCTTCGTTCATTCCATAAGAGGTTATCGAACGGCCGATATCGGCGAGTACATCGTTAACGCCCGGATCGTCAATGCAGACAACTGCCAGGCCATAAAATGGCAAGTTACGCAGAAACTCAATGAAGCCACTTTTTAGTTTTTCGATATCGCCATCGTAGGTCGACATATGGTCTGCATCGATGTTGGTCACAACCGCGAGCATCGGCTTCAGATGAACAAACGACGCATCACTCTCGTCTGCCTCCGCGACCAGATAGTCGCCCTGTCCCAGCCGAGCATTCGCATCCGCACTCTTCAGTCGGCCACCAATTACAAAGGTCGGATCGAGACCGCCTTCGGCCAACACACTGGCAATCAAACTAGTCGTAGTCGTCTTACCATGTGTACCGGCAACCGCGATCGAGTATCTGAAGCGCATAAGCTCAGCCAGCATTTCTGCCCGACTGACGACTGGCATCAGTTGCTCTCTGGCAGCAGCAACTTCGGGGTTGGTTTCATCGACCGCGCTGGAAACAACTACGGCATCAGCATCTTGAATGTTGTCAGAAGCGTGACCAATGAATACGGTGGCACCTTGATCTTCAAGGCGCTTTGTCTGTTTATTCGGCTTCAGATCAGAGCCCTGCACTGCATATCCGAGGCTTAACATCACTTCTGCGATACCCGACATGCCAGAGCCGCCAATACCAACAAAGTGTACGCAATGGATGCGCCGCATTTTCTTAATCATGAGACACCTCCAGCTTGTTCGAGGCACAGCTCGGTTATGCGAGACAATGAATCGGATTTTGCCAATGCGCGCGCCTTGTTCGCTTTTTCCAATAGAGCTGAGCGCGACTGCAACCAGTCGCGCAGCAAGTCCGCCAGCAGCTCCGGTGTCAATTCACTTTCTTGAATAATTGCGGCTGCGCCTGCTGTAGTCATCGGCTTCGCGTTTGCGGTTTGATGATCATCAACGGCTGTTGGATAAGGAACGAATAGTGCCGGTACTCCGGCGGCGCACAGTTCAGCAACCGTTAACGCGCCGGCCCGACAAACCACCAAGTCTGCCCATTCATAAACGGTGGCCATGTCCTCAATGAATGGCAACAATTCAACATCGACATCGTGACTGATATAGGCCTCTTCGGCCGCTTGTAATGTCCGCTCACCGCATTGGTGACGAACGATCGGTCGAACCTCAGGACCAAGCAACCCGAGTCCGGCGGGCACTGTCTGATTCAGTGCTAATGCGCCCTGACTGCCGCCTAGCACCAGTAGGCGCATGCGACCCTGCCTGCTGCTGTAACGATCGGCAGGCAGCGGCAATGCAGCAATATCTTCGCGAACCGGATTACCCACAGTTTCCGCGACAACATCGGCATTAAAGCTGTCCGGGAAGGCCTGCAGCACAACCTGAGCAAAACGCGCCAAAAGACGGTTAGTCATTCCTGCTGCTGCATTTTGCTCGTGAATCAGGAGGGGCCGACGAGTCAACCAAGCGGCAACACCACCGGGCCCACTTGCGAATCCACCCATGCCAAGAACCGCAGCAGGACGACGACGAATCATCACGGCGAGAGCTTGGAGTAACGCCCAGCCAAGTTGCAATGGAGCGATAATCAAAGCGAGCGCACCCTTTCGGCGCAGACCCTTCACGCTAATCCACTCCATATCGATTCCGGCCTCAGGAACAACGCGCGCTTCCAATCCACGACGCGTTCCAAGCCATACAATTTCTCGTGAGCTCGCCTGCAGCGCGCGTGCAACGGCTAGAGCCGGATACACGTGGCCACCTGTTCCACCTGCCATGATGAGTATTGGTCGCGAGCTCATGATGTCTTGCTCCACTCACGACGTTTACGATTTACAGGCTTGGCGTTGACCGCCAGCTCATGATGAATGCGAAGCAGTAACGCAATGCAGATCATCGTTATGATCAGACTGCTGCGCCCATAACTGATTAGCGGGAGCGTCAAACCCTTGGTCGGTAGCATGCCCATGTTTACGCCGATATTGATGAATGCCTGAATTCCAAGCCAGGTTCCAAGACCTATCGCGATGTATGCCTCAAAGAACCGCTCCGCATCCGCAGCGCGCATGGCGAGTTTGAATACACGCCAAAGTAGTGCCAGGAACAATGCAATCAATACAAGTGAACCCAGTAAGCCGAACTCCTCCGCATACACTGCAAAGACGAAGTCGGTATGCGCTTCGGGCAGGTAAAAAAGCTTCTGTACGCTGTCGCCAAGACCTACACCAAGCCATTCACCGCGACCGATAGCGATGAGTGACTGGGTTAGCTGGAAGCCAGAATCATATGGATCAGCCCAGGGATCGAGAAAGCCAGTGATACGCTGCATTCGATATGGCGCTGCCATGACAAGAGCCACTAGTGCTAGCACCGCAGTTACAAAGAATACTAGAAAATCACGAATTCGTGCGCCAGCGACGAACATCATGGCCATCGCCGTAGCCAGCAGAACTACGGTGGCACCGAAGTCCGGCTCTGCCAGCAGTAAGGCACACGCTAGACTCAGGACGATCATTGGCCGCAGAAAGCCCGTGAACTCCTCGCGCAACGACTTGTTACGTCTCACTAGATATCCGGCAAGATAGAGAATAAAGCAGAGCCTCGCGGGCTCTGACACCTGAAGATTCATCACGCCAAGTCGCACCCAACGAGTGCTGCCATTCACCTCATGGCCAATTCCCGGTATGAGAACGGCCATCAGAAGCATGAAGCCAACAAACAAAATCAGTGGACCGAGGCTGCGCCAAAGCTGCATAGGAATGAACAAACAGATAAGCCCGGCCGCCGTGCCAATCGCAGCTGCAACCAGCTGCCGTTGTATATAGAAGAAAGGATTGTTCGCCGCACTGTTGGAGATTGATATCGACGCTGACGCGAGAATCACAAAGCCGCCCATCAGTAGCGCCATCGCGATGGTCAGCAATACAGAATCAATTTGTAATGCTGTTTTCATGCGCGCCGGGAATGGCCAGGTTGCGCTGCGAATCGTCATCGCTTCAGCGCCTCCACAGCAGCACAGAACAAGTCACCGCGCTCCGCATAGTTATCGTATTGATCGAAACTTGCGCACGCCGGCGCAAGTAGAACCGTGTCGTCAGACTCGGCGCACTCGGCTGCCATGCTAACGGCGTTACCCATCGTATCAGCGAAGCGCACTGGCATTACAGTGTCGAGCGTATGCGCAATTTTTTCGGCATCTTTGCCGATCAGAACAGCGCCACGTAGTTTTCCTTCGACCGCGACGCCAAGGTCTCCAAAATCACCGCCTTTTCCATCACCGCCAGCGACCAGCACCAGCATTGAGTCGACTGACTCGATTGAGGCAACCGCAGCGGCAACGTTCGTCGCTTTCGAGTCGTTAATGTAGTCAACGGCGGCAACTCGCGCGACAAATTGCATCCGATGTGGCAATCCAGGAAACTCGACCAAAACCTGCAGCATTGCGGACATATCAAGTCCGAGTAGGTCTCCTACCGCCAATGCAGCTAATGCGTTCAGTTGATTATGGGCACCGTACATGACCAGTTCGTGCGTCGACACTAGTAACGTTCCACCACAGGCTAGGTAGACTTGATCGTTATTGATCCGTAGCCCATATTGACCGTCAGCCGGGGCATCGAGCCCGAAGCTGATCATCCGATCACAGTGTTTAATGTGCTTCAGAGCTTCTTCGTCCGCGCGATTGACAACGGCGGCTTTCGCTTCGCGGTACACGCGATACTTCGCTCGTCGGTATTCGTCTTCATCGGCGTGCCAATCCAGATGATCAGGTGACACGTTAAGTAGAACAGCCACTTTTGCCGGCAAACTTTGCGTCCGATGTAATTGAAAACTGGATAGCTCCAACACATAGATATCGGGCTCATCCTGAGCTAACAGGTCCAGCGCGGGTTCACCAAGATTTCCACCGGCAAGTGTGCTTCGTCCATCCGCGAGACACATATAATAGAGCAAGGTCGTTACAGTGCTTTTACCATTCGATCCGGTGACAGCGACGAAAGGTGCATTTGCATCACGGGCAAACAACTCGATGTCAGAAACAATTTCAAGTTTCTTTTTCCGGGCTTTAACCATCAACGGATGGCTATCCGAAATACCGGGCGACGCTATGACTCTGCTAATTTCCTTTGTCAGTTTGATATCGCCAAGAACTAGCTTCGCATCGGAGGAGATTTCCCTGAGCTCGTCAACTCCAGGCGGTTTATCCCTGCTATCGAAGAACGTCGCACTGATACCGCTGCGCTGCAGGTAACGGGCGATCGATAGTCCAGTGGCACCCAAGCCGACGACCAGGTTCTTTGCAGCAGATGCCTGTGACTTATTCATCGTATTTTCAGGCTCGCAAGCCCAATCAAAACTAGGATGACGGTAATGATCCAGAATCGGACAATAATTTTTGGCTCCGCCCAGCCCTTCAGTTCGAAGTGATGATGCAGGGGCGCCATTCGGAAAACACGTTTTCCCGTTAACTTGAATGAGGCAACTTGGATAATGACCGAGAGGGTTTCGGCAACAAAAATGCCGCCCATGATCGCTAGAACCATTTCCTGTCGCACAATAACTGCAACCACGCCGAGTGCAGCGCCCAGAGATAGGGCGCCGATATCACCCATGAACACTTGCGCCGGGTATGTATTGAACCAAAGAAACCCCAATCCGGCGCCCGCCATCGCAGCACAAAACACCATAATCTCTCCGGCGCCCGCTACATAGGGAATACCCAGATATTCGGAAAAATTCGTGTTACCCGTTACGTATGCAAAAAGTCCAAGCGCCCCACCAACTAATACCGTTGGCATAATCGCAAGGCCGTCTAGACCGTCTGTCAGGTTGACCGCGTTACTGAAGCCCACAATAAAAAAGTACGTTACGACGACTTGAAACATGCCAAGTGGGATCGAAAGATCCTTGAAATACGGAATCAATAATGAGGTCTGCGCCTCATCAGTCGCCGTAACATACAGAGCAATGGCGGCTATAAGAGCCACACTAGACTGCCAGAAGAGTTTTTGCTTCGCCGAAATACCAGCGGGGTCTTGCATTATGAGTTTCTTGTAGTCGTCGATGTAGCCGATGACGCCAAAAGACAAAGTAACAAAGAGTACAATCCAGACGTAGTGATTCTCGAGATCAGCCCACAACAACGTCGCTATAGAAATCGCCGTCAAGATTAGCGCACCACCCATTGTCGGCGTACCCGCTTTTAGTAAATGAGTTTTCGGACCATCCTCACGAATGGGTTGACCGATTTGATTGGCAATCAAACTCTTGATCATTTTCGGGCCGACCATGAAGCAGATTATCAACGCTGTTAGCGCACCGAGAATCGCACGCATAGTCAGGTAATTGAAAACGTTAAAACTGGATTCGAACTGTGCGAGATATTCTGTGAGATAGAGCAACATGATCAGAGCTCCTCTCTCTCAGGGTCAACAACTTGTAATGCATCGATGACACGCTCCATTCGCATTGAGCGAGAACCTTTTACGAGTACGTTCGTCGCACTCCCCGCGGTCTTTGCATCCTCGATAAGTGTCTTGATATCCGAGTACCAGTTGGCACCCTCGCCGAATGCTTCAGCGCTAGCTTTCGAAAGGTCGCCAAGCGCGAGCAAACGATCAATGCCGTTTGCCCGTGCTGACGCTCCAATCTCGCGATGCAAATCCTTTGCATCGTTTCCAAGTTCTTTCATGTCACCCAATACGAGCCAGCTTTCTCCTTCAAGACCCGCAAGGAATTCCGCCGCCGCCATGGTCGATAACGGATTTGCGTTGTAACTGTCGTCGAACAGCGTGCAGCCATTGATACCCGCAAGGGGCTGTAACCGGCCAGCAATGGGCCGAATACTTTCCAACGCAAATTTGATTTGCTCCGCGTCCACGTCCAGTGCCGTTGCCACAGCCGCTGCGGCGCAGGCATTCTGAACGTTATGCAGTCCAAGCAACGGCAGCGACACGTTGATACTGGTGTTCGGCAGATGTAAATCGAAAGTGGTAAACGCCGAATTCAATTCGATATTATCGGCCGTGATATCGGCCGCTGCCGTGAGTCCGAAACTCAAGGTTTTGACATCATCAACTAGCGATGCCCAGTAGCCGTAGTAGTCATCATCGGCGTTCAGAACAGCAAAAGTTGGCCGCTCTTCCGTCTCGAGAATCTCGCCCTTGGCGCGCGCGACCCCCTCAATCGACCCGAAGCCCTCAAGGTGAGCAGCGGCGGCATTAGTGATTACAACTACGTCAGGATTCGCAAGCGAAGAGAGATACGCGATTTCGCCAACATGGTTTGCCCCCATTTCGATGACGGCGTACTCGTGTTCCGCACTGATACGAGCAAGCATCAAAGGCATGCCGATCTCATTGTTCAAATTGCCGTGTGTCGCAAGCGTCGGCGCTTTCATGCTGAGACAGGCAGCGACAAGCTCCTTCAAAGTTGTCTTGCCATTGCTGCCAGTTATACCAACAACACACACGTCTTGACCGTTCCGCCAGGCTGCACCGAATCGGCCAAGCGCCAAGCGAGTATCGTCCACTTTTATTTGTGTAATCTGATCTGCAGCGTCGTTGCTTACGACTGCGCCGGCCGCTCCATTCAAGTTGGCACTTCCCGCATGCTCATGACCGTCGAAGTTGGGCCCCTGCAATGCGAAGAACAGTTCGCCATCTTGGATGGTCCGCGTGTCTGTGCTGACTCCACTAAAGTTTCGGTCTTCTCCGCAAAGTACCCCGTTCATGCAGTCCGCAGCCTGTGCCAGCGAGTTGATCATTCGCTCACCTCCCAGGACTTAGCCGCGCGATTTGCCAACGCGATATCGGAAAACGGCCGGCATTTGCCGTTCACTTCCTGATAGTTCTCATGACCTTTGCCTGCGATCAGCACAAAATCACTTGGGGCCGCGTTCGCGATCGCCCATGAAATTGCCGCTGCTCTATCCTCAATGATCGTTGCATTCTCTACCTCTGTCAGCCCACTGACGATATCGTTAATAATTTCCGTTGGGCCCTCAGAGCGCGGATTGTCACTTGTTATTACGACTCGATCCGCTAGTCGCTCCGCCAGCTTTGCCATCAATGGGCGCTTACCTATGTCACGTTCGCCGCCACAGCCGAAGACACACCAAAGTTCTCCGCGACAATGAGGGCGCAGTGCCTTCAGCGCCGATTCGATCGCATCCGGCGTATGCGCGTAATCGATATACACCGCACGATCCGTCCTTGGCGCTCTCTGCATACGACCAGATGGCGCTTCAGTCAAACTCATGACATCAGATGCTTTGTCGAGATCTACGCCGCTAGCGAGCAGGTAGGCGAGAACTATCGCGGCGTTCGCAACATTGAAGTCACCTGGCAATGGCAACATGAATTCTCCATCGCCCCAAGAGCTCGTAAATGATATGTCGGAGCCCTGCTCATTCGCGACAACTGATCTCACGAAGACGAAGGGTCGTCCGTTCGCAACGCGATCGAAATGTGTAGATACGGTAACGACGTCCTGGCCGCAGCGTGCCGCCAGATCCATACCATAAGACGAATCAAGGTTTATGATCTTTAGCCTCGGTCCATGCTCGAGAAACAGTCTTGCTTTACTGTCAAAATACGCCCGCATATCGCCGTGATAATCGAGGTGATCGCGCGTCAGATTGGTGAAAATCGCGGCATCAAATTGCACACCGTTAACCCTACCTTGCGACAATGCGTGCGAAGAAACCTCGATAGCCACAGACGTGGCACCGGCATCAACAAACTCAGCGAGTCGGCCATGCAACTCAATGGCTGCTGGCGTGGTCATACCCGCTATTTTGTCCAGCTCATCTATGCCGGAACCCAAGGTGCCGACGTAGGCGCAACGATCATCCAGTTGCTGCAAACATTGCGCCAATAGCCAAGCAACCGTCGTCTTGCCATTGGTTCCTGTAACGCCAATGGTTTGCAGAGCGTGGGAAGGACTTCCGTAAAATCTGTTTGCTATTTCACCAAGATGTGAAGCCAGATTGTCGACTGTGATCATAGCTATGCCGGTAGCCGCTGGTGCAGCCGCCGTACTTGGATCCCATGCGACAGCAGACGCGCCAGCAGCTACTGCTTCCTGTAAATAATCGAGTCCATGGCTACTTATTCCCTCGCATGCGAGGAATAGATAACCATCCCTCACTTGTCGGCTATCGCTGGTGATCCCGGTTACACAAAGAGCTGGTGCATCGGCAAATCCGTGCAGTAATTTGGACAGTGATGGTGATGAATTCATCTGCATCGCCGGCACGCTCATTGACTCACGTTCCGAGGTGCCATTGCCTGCATGACGTTACCGGGATCCCGAGCAGGCATCGCGTCGGGCGGCACTGCCAGCAACCGTAAGGATTCTGACATTACATCCGCGAAAATTGGTGCTGCGACATCGCTACCGTAATACAGCTCACCGCTGGGCTCATCAATGACCACGACTGTTGCTAGCCGCGGTGCGCTGGCCGGTGCCAGTCCAGCAAAGATTGAAAAGTATTTGTCTTGTGAATGGCCTCCTTTCGCGGCCTTCCAAGCTGTTCCGGTCTTGCCTGCAATCCGGTAGCCATCGACCGAAGCTTTCGCGCCAGTACCGCCTGGCCGAACCACTTCTTCCAGCATACGTCGCACCGCATTCGCTGTGTCATTCGATACAATGCGCTCACCTCGGACTGCCTCTTCAACTGCAAACAATGAGACGGGCTGCATAATGCCGCCATTGCCGATCGCAGCATAGGCCTGGGCGAGTTGCAATGGCGTCACTGCTACGCCGTAGCCGTATGCAATAGTTGCTTGAGAAATAGGACGCCAATTACTGTAATGCGTCAACATGCCTGCAGACTCACCGGGAAAGCCGCTGCTTGTCATTTCACCAAGTCCGAATTGAGATATTGTTCCCCACAGCTGATCTGATTGCAGAGTCATCGCCAGTTTGGTTACACCAACATTACTGGAGCGTGCGAGTATGGTTGTCAGGCTGATGCGGCCAAGGTTTCGGTGATCTTCGATTTTCTTGGCGCCGACAGTTATGTGTCCTGGTGAGGTATCGACCACGCTACTCGGACGGTATTGGCCGCTCTCAAGCGCCGCTGCAATAATCAGAGGCTTGATGCTCGAGCCTGGTTCAAAAATATCGGTGATGGCTCTGTTTCTGTAGCGTTCTGCCACGAATTGCGATCGATCGTTTGGGTTATAGGTGGGCTGATTCGCCATCGCCAACACCTCGCCCGTCTGAACATCCAAGATGACCACTGAGCCAGAGCGTGCGTTATGTGTTTTCACTGCAACTTTTAGTGTGCGATACGCAAGGTACTGCAACCTGAGGTCGATGCTTATTCTGAGGTCCTTGCCATGACGTGGGGGACGTATGCTTTCGACATTTTCTATCGATCTACCCAGACGATCCTTCAAAACTCGCTTTGCACCAGACTCGCCTTCGAGCCAATGATTCATCGCAAGCTCGAGTCCCTCCTGACCTTCATCATCAATATTTGTAAAACCGACCAAGTGCCCCGTAACTTCCGACGCCGGATAGTAACGACGGTACTCCCGCTGAACGTTAATACCGGGCAATTTAAGCGCCATTACGCGCAATGCCGGACTGGGATTCAAATGCCGTTTGAGGTAAAGAAATTCCTTATCCATGTTGCGTGTGATTCGACGCATCAGTGTCTCTGAATCGACACCAAGAGCCTTAGCGAGCTGTGGAATTTTTTCGATAGAACTAGCGAATTCTTTTGGGTTAGCCCAAATGCTGTCGACAGGAGTGCTAATCGCGAGCGGCTCACCGTTTCTGTCGAGTATGTTGCCGCGATGTGCCGAGATCGATTCCGTACGCAGATGACGCGTGTCAGCCTGTCGGTTCAGAAAGTCCTTATCAAGGACCTGCAACTGAACCGCACGTACCATCAGCAATGATGCCGCCAGCGCAAAAAACGCCATCACCAGCGTCACTCTGCCGCTGATCCGTTGTGCAGTTTTTTGTTTTTTTTCTGCTCCGCGTGTCATGGCCGTTCAATTACATAGATTTCTGTTGATGCAGGTCGCACAAGGGACAAGTCATCAGTCGCAACCCGTTCAATTCGTGCATGCGTGGCCCAAGTGCTTTGTTCAATTTGCAGCTGGCCCCATTCGATGTTCAGTTCATCTCGTTCGTGCGTAAGCCCTTCGAGCTCTATGAACAATTCTCGTGACTCGTGCTTCGTGTACACCAATGCCATCGAGCTCAAGACGCACACGAGAGCGAAAACAAATACCAGCAGAAACGGCTGTCGCGATTTTGTCGGCTGCATCAGTCACGTTCCCCGATTCTGAGGCGAGCACTGCGCGATCTTCGATTCGTCTGAATCTCATCATCCGTCGCCACAACAACCTTACCGATGGTCTTCATCTTTGGTCGAAACTCGTCCGGTATCGTCGGCATTCCACGGTACTGCTCTGGCTCACGCGACATATCGCGTATGAAGCGCTTTACCATTCGGTCTTCCAGCGAGTGAAAACTGATCACACAAAGCCGACCACCTTTTCTCAATACGTTCATCGACTGGTACAAGAGCGCTTCTAATTGCTCGAGCTCACCGTTGATCGCGATACGAATCGCCTGAAAGGTTTTCGTCGCGGGATGTTTCTTCTTGGCGCGCACTTTGGCCGGTACTGCCGCCTCAACGATCGTCGCAAGTTGTACTGTTGTCTCTATTCGCGAATTCACGCGTGCATCGCAAATAGCACGTGCGATTCGTAATGCGTGAGTCTCCTCACCAAATTTTCGCAAAACGTGTATCAATTCTCTTTGTTCCACATTTGCAATGAAGTCGCACGCGGACGTACCCGAGTCCGGATCCATTCGCATATCGAGCGGGCCGTCGCGGAGGAAACTGAAGCCTCTATGGGCCTCATCCAGTTGCGGTGAGGAAACTCCAAGGTCGAAGAGGAGTCCGTCCACTTCTCCCTGTAGATTCCTTTCTTCAATGAGTTTCTGAAGTTGCGCACTTTCACCCCTGATCAGTTCAAATCGCGGATCGTCAGTCAGGATTTTCGGTGCTGAAGCTATAGCGTCCGGATCTCGATCGATGCCGATCAACCTTCCGCTCGAATTAAGGTGCTTCAGTATTTCCCCACTGTGACCACCGCGGCCGAACGTTCCATCGACGTAACAGCCGTCTTTTTTTATATCCAGCCCTTCAAGGACTGGCCCCAGCAGCACCGGGACATGCTCGTTGCTGCTCATGAAATGATCAGCCTCTTAGAATGAAATGGATTCGAGGTCGGCCGGCATATCGCCGTCGTCCTCGTCGCTAAGCCATGCGTCGCGCTTTTCGTTCCAGGTTGCTTCATCCCACAATTCAAACTTATTGCCCTGACCTATCAGCATTCCCTGCTTATCGAGGCTGGCGAATTCCCTGAGTTCTTTCGAAACGAGAATTCGGCCATTACCATCCATGTCGACCTCGGTTGCATAACCGACCATAATCCGCACTATTCGACGTGCGACCTTGTTCATGCTGGGCAATCGCACTAACTTGCGCTCGAGCTCTTCCCAGTCGGGCAGCGGGTACACGAGGAGGCAGTGGTCCTTGTCCACAGTCACAATCAACTCACCCTCACAACGAGCAGACAGCCGCTCCCGATACCGGGTTGGTATTGCCATACGCCCCTTGGCGTCGAGTGATACTTTTGTAGCCCCTCTAAACACAGTGATTCGGACTTGCCAGGAATCGCTTTTCTGACGCGATATCCGGGCGCTAAGCCCATCTCCTCCCACTTTTTTCCACCTTTCAACACTATAGAGATGGCCCTGATTATGTGCAACAACATGTACTGATTAATTGTTGTTGTACAGGGACTTAGGGCAATTCGATGGCCCAAATCAGGCGAAAAGTGGCGGTATCTGCGCTAGGAAAATCAATTACTTATAGATGCTTATTAAATGCGACCTTACGACGAGATCGGATTTCGGAGACAACTGGTACTTTAGGGGTAAATCAAACGCTCGGCGCGCAATTCGCGCCAAGGCTAACCATCACAGCACGAGAGTCATTGCATCTCATTGATCTTAAAGGATAAAAGGAAGGTGAGAAAGCCGGAGCCAGCAATAAGCCGGGTTCTGTCGAGAACAATCATTCATCTGGGATGACTGTCACCAGCCACCTCAAGCAACCTACCCGGGAGTCCGCTCGGGACCGACGGTGCAAGCTAAGCCTGCATACTCCCCTATTTGGTCTTGCTCCGGGCGGGGTTTACCATGCCACGAACCGTTACCGGTCGCGCGGTGCGCTCTTACCGCACCTTTTCACCCTTACCGACGATGATCCGAGGATCGCGCCGGCGGTATATTTTCTGTGGCACTTTCCATAGGCTCGCGCCTCCCAGGCGTTACCTGGCGCCCTGTCCGAAGGAGCCCGGACTTTCCTCTATAGCGAACTACAGCGATTGTCTGGCCAACTCCGGCTTTCTCGGCGGCGAGTCTACTGTATTTTGCCGCCAGTAATGCAGCAAATCATCTCAGGGCAATTGACAGCTAACTTGTCATTAATGATCTAGTGGCTGGGTGAGGTGTTAGTTATAGTCCATCTTTGAGCTCAAGTAGCCTTTCATACAACGCATTTCGCTTAAGGCCTGTGGCGTCAGCTGCAACCTTGGCCGCATCCTTTGCAGACAAGTGCTTACAAAGCGCCCGCAACAGACGATCAACCTCCAATGGCGATTCGTGCTCCTCTGCGGACCCCGACACAACGATGACGAATTCACCCTTCCGAACGATGGTCCCGTCCCCGACCTTCCTTTGCAGTGCTTGCAACGATTCCTGAATGCATTGTTCATGCATTTTTGTCAGTTCCCGGCCGATGAATGCCTGTCGGTCCGGACCGAAAATGTCGACCATATCGTCCAGACACTCAACGATCCGATGTACTGATTCGTAAATTATTATCGTGCGACGCTCGCTGGCAAGCTTTTCCAACCAGTCTTTTCTGGCGATGCGTTTCGATGGCGCAAATCCCTCGAAGCAAAATCGGTCGGTCGGAATTCCCGCCGCTGACAGCGCCGCAATACCAGCGCTCGCACCCGGAATCGGAGAAACGACGACACCGTGCTCATGCGCTGCACGGACGAGTCGGAAACCCGGGTCGCTGACTAAGGGGGTTCCCGCATCACTAACCAGTGCGACGTTATCGCCTGCTTCAAGTCGTTCGATAATGCTACCGACGATCTTTTCTTCATTATGATCGTGCAATGCCATAAGTCTCGTCTTACAGCCGATATGCATTAGCAATCGCCCGGTGTGCCGAGTATCCTCGGCTGCAATAAGACTCACCTCAACGAGCGTTTGGCGTGCTCGAGGTGTTAAGTCTTCAAGATTGCCGATCGGCGTTGCAACAATGAAAAGTGTGCCGTTCATTGGGCTTGGGATCCTCGTTCCGGACTGAATATTTGACGAAACAATTATATGACGAATACTCACAGACATCCTGCAGGTAAATCACACTCACTGGCAAGTATTGTCTCGATGCTCGGGATTATACTGTTGCTGGGAGCTTGTGAAACGACAGGCATCGGCCGCCTGTCAGGTTCAGGCGAGCATCGTGCAGAACGACTTGCGGATAACGGTCGTCACCAAGATGCAGCGGGCGTCTATATCGGCCTGGCAACCAACGCTACCGGAACTGAGCGTGATCGACTGACGCTATTAGCAGTTGAGCAATGGCTCGATGCGGGTGATCTAAGCAGAGCAGAGCGAGCAAGTGCCAGAGTCCAGACGCCGTCCTCCGGACCGTTATTGCCGATCTGGAATACGAACTCAGCGGCACTTAGTCTTTATCGCGGCAACGCCGACGCGGCACTGCAGTTACTGGAGCCGCTGAGTCGACGATCGCTGCCTTTACGAGATCGGCTCCGCGTTGAAGTGTTGCGCGCCGATGCCTGGATCCAGAAGCAGGATCCGGCTCGCGCAATAGAATTAATGAAGCAGCGCGAGACATGGCTTTCTGGCTCGAAGCAAATCGAGACCAATCGGAACCGTCTTTGGCAAGGATTGCTGTACAGCGATCCACAAGTACTGCGGCAAGCTGCACAGATCGTAACGGACGAACAAATACGTGGTTGGCTAACCCTCGGGTCGCTCGCAACCTCTACCGGCCAACAGGGTGTCGGCTGGAGCAACGGAATATTCCGCTGGCGCACGGCGAACCCAGGCCACCCTGCGCTGGCAATCATCGGTGAGGCGAAATCGTTCGATCAAGAGTTACTCGACTACCCACGACAGGTGGCACTACTATTGCCCCTGAGTGGACGCTCCGCTGGCGTAGGCAAAGCAATTCAAAACGGCTTTTTAGGGGCCTACTTTGCCACAGCAACTGCGCTTGATGACCACCAGTCTCTCCGGATTTACGATGTTAACTCCGAAGGTGGTGCAAGCGCCGCTTATCAAAACGCAGTAGCGGACGGCGCCGAGTTCGTTGTCGGCCCGCTCTTGAAAAGCAACGTCACCGAACTCGCGAACGATATTCTGATGCCCGTTCCAGTACTAGCATTGAACTACCTTCCAGACGATATGCTCGCGCCGCTGGGCCTATACCAGTTCGCGCTTGCACCCGAGGACGAGGCAGCGTCTGCGGCCATTCGCGTACTGGGCGACGGCTATACCCGCGCTGTTGCGCTGGTCCCGAATGATGATCGTGGTCGACGGGTTCTGCAGAGCTTCATGACAGAGTTCGAAGGTCTCGGCGGCACACTATTGGACCATAGAAGTTATACGCCGGACAAAACGGATTTCTCGAACGAGATCGAAAGCCTCATGGGCCTTTCCGGCAGCGTACAGCGCTATCAACGAATGCGTGAAAACATTGGAGGCAGTTTGCAGTTCGATCCACGACGCCGTCAGGATGCTGAGGTCATATTTCTTGCAGCTGCGGCCGGACCTGGCCGATTACTCAAGTCCCAGCTCAAGTTTCATTACTCGGGAGATTTGCCGGCGTACTCGACATCGTCCGTTAATTCGCTGGACGGTCGCTCCAATGCAGACCTCAATGGAATCATGTTTGCCGACGCGCCGTGGCTGATCGCTCCTCAGCCTTGGATTCGCTACTTGCCTGAGATCTATGCCCAGCATTGGCCTGAAGAACGCCGCCTGGGCCGATTGCACGCGATGGGTTATGACGCCTACAACTTGATCGCCTCCTTGTTTACGAATCGCGATGGTGGAATGGAGGAATTGAGTGGTGCGACAGGCGATCTGCTCCTTGATCGGCGAGGCCGCGTTCACCGCCGCCTCGTGTGGGCTCAATTTCAACGTGGAAAGGCTGTCGCATTGCCGAGTCAAGAAGAAGTCGGCGGACCGATACAAGACACCACTGACGACGGCGTAAAAATCGCTCCTAGCGCTGCTGATGAATCACCGTGGGACGACTCGCCACAAGAGCAACTGTAGGCAGACGCGCTGAGTAACTGGCGTTTACTTACCTCATCGAGCGCTGATTGCAGTCAGTCGCTCGAAATTTTCATTGCCGTAGTGGCGAGATCGATCTCATCATGCTCGATCAGAAGTGCCTGACATTTATTGAAGTTCGTTACAGAGTAACGGCCACTTTTTCGCCCCCCCCAACCATGCCGTCGGTCAACATAAACAGCGCAAAATCATTCTGACAACAGCCATGATCGTCGCACGGTATTATCGCTTTTCGAATTTCACGATGCGATTCGATGTCGTTGCTATCGAAGGTCACTCGGGTGAATGGCTCGAGTGGCTGAAAGATGCTTTCCGACCAATAAACTCAAACCTGTAGACATCTGCTGATAGAATCCAGCAGAACAAGTACCAATGGAGCAACCATGGATCCCATAGCGCGAGTTCGCGGTCACTTTACAGAAAGCATTGCCATTAAAGTAACGGCGGCGGAACAAATCGCCGAAAGCATCGCAGCCGCAGGCCAGGTGATGAGTGATGCCATTCTCAACGACGGCAAGATCATGAGCTGCGGCAACGGTGGGTCAGCAGCCGACGCCCAACACCTTTCCTCCGAACTCCTAAATCGATTTGAAATGGAGCGCCCCGGACTTCCGGCAATAGCCCTGACAACCGACAGCTCAACGTTAACGTCGATTTCCAATGACTACGCTTACGAAGAAATATTTTCCAAGCAAGTACGCGCACTAGGAAAAGAACAAGACGTCCTATTGGGCATTTCAACGTCAGGTAATTCAGAAAATGTCATCCGAGCAATCGCCGCAGCCCACGAGCGCGGCATGAATGTAATAGCACTAACAGGAGGAGATGGCGGCCGCATGGCCAATATATTCCAACCGGGCGACGTAGAAATAAGAGTCCCAGCAACAAGAACGGCAAGAATCCAGGAAGTACACCTGATCGTTATCCACTGCCTCTGCGACCTTATAGACACAACTCTACTTGGCGAGCAGTAAGAAATACGCATTAGTTCGGCTGTGGCGCGATCAAGCGTTGTTTCGTCTTACTTGACGATTGTGAGATGAGGACGCGATCGCGTCTCTTCTACTTCTACTTCGATTTCAGCTTGTAGCTCTGGTAGCTCGATGTGTTCGGCTTTTTCAGTGTCTTGCGAGAAGGCCATGCCCTGGCCGGTTTCGCGGGCATAGATGCCAAGCACTGACTGTATCGGGACCCAAACATCAAATGGCGCGCCGCTAAAACGTGCTCGAAAACTGACTGCATCGTTAGTTAGCTTCAGATTATGCGCCGCCGAGTCACTGACGTTCAGAATGATCTTGCCGTCCTTTATATGCTCGACCGGAACGCTTACGCCATCCACCGATGTATCTACAACGATGTGAGGCGTATGCGAGTTATCGCCCATCCACTCGTGCATGGCGCGAATTAGGTAGGGGCGTTTTGAGCGGCTGCGTTGTTGCATCACTGTTCTTTTTCTTATTTGTCATCGCCGAAGAGTGCTAGCTTACCACCAATTTGAGTACCTTCTTCAAACTTAACTTAAGGCAAAAGATCGACCTACAAACGCATTTCTTGCTCGAGCTCAGTCATGCCCTGCTGGAACGACCGTCGCGCGAAAACCCGATCCATATATTTTTCAATCGGTTCGGCACTTTTACCCAGATCAATCCCATATATAGGCAAACGCCACAAGAGCGGTGCGATCGTGCAATCAACCAGCGAGAAATCTTCGCTCAGGAAATACGGCCGTGAGGCGAACAGCTCGGTGCTTTGCAGAATACTTTCACGCAGCATCTTTCGCGCTTTGCTGCCCAATTTTCCATCAGGGCTGGTCTCCACTTCTTCAGCTATCGAATACCAATCTTTCTCGATACGGAATAGCACCAGACGAAACTGGGCCCGGGTGACCGGATCAACCGGCATCAAAGGAGGATGCGGAAAACGCTCATCGAGATACTCAATAATTACACGTGAGTCGTACAAGGTTAAATCACGATCCACGAGAGTCGGTACGCTATGGTAAGGATTGAGATCCATCAGATCCTCGGGTAAATCTGGGCCTTCAACGTTTGAAATCTTGATATTGATGTTCTTTTCGGCCAGTACGAGCCGAGTGCGATGACTGTGAATATCTGTCGGTCGCGAGAACAGCGTCATTACTGAGCGACGATTGGCTATTACTCCCATTACTTTACATCCTTCCATATTTGTTTCTTCAGCATCATAGCGATGATCAGGAAGAAAAAGAGATACATGATTACCCACTTGCCCAGCACTACGCGAAATCCGCGAATTGGCTCGGCGATGTAAGCAAGAAAATTAACTGTGTCACGTACGAATTTATCGTAGTCCCCGGAATCCATCATCCCCGGCGTCATCTGCTCGAAGCCCTCGAACGTCGTCGTTACAGATCCGTCGTCGTTTTCGTGATTTTCAATATGCGCAGACTGGTAGCCCTGCAATTCCCACAATACATGAGGCATGCTAGTTCCTGGTAACACAATATTGTCGACACCGGTCGGGCTTTCAGCTTCGACGTAAAAACCTTTCAGAAAATTGAAGATATAATCCGCGCCTTTAGCTCGAGCCATAAGAGATAAGTCAGGTGGCGCCGTGCCATACCATTGTGCTGCGTCATCGCTTGGCATTGATGCCTGAATCGTTTCGAACGTCCTTTCGGCGTTGAACATCAGGTTATCGATCAGCATTTCCTCAGACAGACCGAGATCCTTGCCGATGGTGTTATAGCGAACATACTTTGCCGAATGACATCCGGAGCAGTAATTCATGAAGTTAGCTGCACCACGCTGCAGCGAATTGATGTTACTTAGATCAATATCCGCTGATTCGAGCTCAGCCCCAGCAACAGACGCCAGTCCCTGGGTCGTCAGGAAACATGCGCTTACGATTACGAGGCTAGCTATATTCTTAAATTTAACCATGATAGACAACCCTATCTGGAACGGGCTTCGTCTTATCAATTGTCGTGTAATACGGCATTAGTATGAAGAACGCGAAGTAGATCACGGAAAAGACTCTTGCGGCCAGCACGTACAGAGGGTCCGCCGGCATCGTACCCAGCCAGCCCAGCACCAAGAACGTAACAACAAACATACTCAGCGCAGACTTGTAGATCCAACCGCGATACCGAATGGACTTAACGCGTGATCGATCCAGCCAGGGCAGAAATAGAGGTATCACCACTGACAAGCCAAAGAGAATGAATCCCCAAAGTTTGTCCGGCACCGCTCTTAAAATCGCGTAGAACGGCGTGAAATACCAGACCGGCGCGATGTGTTCAGGCGTAGCAGTCAGGTTTGCCGGTTCGAAGTTGGCATGCTCTAGGAAGTAACCACCCATATCCGGCGCAAAGAACACCACAGAGCAGAAGATAATCAGGAAAATGATAATCGCGACCAGATCCTTACTCGTGTGATACGGGTGGAAAGCAACACCGTCCAACGGTACTCCGTCAGCACCCTTATTATTCTTGATCTCAATGCCATCCGGATTGTTCGATCCAACTTCATGCAAAGCCACGATATGCACAAAGATGAGACCGATGAGTGCCAACGGCAATGCGATCACATGTAGAGCAAAGAAGCGATTTAGCGTGATATCGGATATCGAATAATCGCCACGAATTATCTCAACCAGTGCATCACCGACCCAAGGTATCGAGCCGAAAAGCGAAATAATGACCTGAGCGCCCCAGTAGGACATTTGACCCCAAGGCAGCAAGTAGCCCGCAAATGCCTCGGCCATGAGCACGATGAAGATCAGCATCCCTATAATCCAGATGAGCTCACGCGGCTTCTTATAGGAGCCATAGAGCATCGCGCGAAACATATGCAGATACACGACAATAAAGAAGAATGACGAGCCAGTTGAATGCATATAGCGGATCAACCAACCCCATTCCACATCGCGCATAATGTACTCAACCGATGAGAAAGCTTCCGCTGCCGACGGTTTATAATTCATCGTCAGAAAAATTCCGGTGAACAACTGGATAAAGAGCACGACAAAGGCCAGTACGCCGAACACGTACCAGAAATTGAAGTTCTTGGAGGCATAATATTCAGTGACGTGATACCTCATAGTCTCCGTAAACGGGAAACGATCGTCTATCCACTTCATGAATCCGCCTTTCGACTTGCCGACTTCTGCTTCGATTCTAGCCATTTAAGCTGCTCCCGAATCCTGACCGATCAGTATCAGGTCATCCCTGACAAACCGGTGCGGTGGAACCCGTAAATTTGTTGGTGCTGGTACGCCCTTGAAGACGCGACCGGCCAAGTCGAACTTGGAACCGTGACATGGGCAGAAGAAACCACCGCCCCAACTTTCGGCTGGCCGCACGTCGAAATCTTCCAACGGTGCGCAACCCAAGTGCGTGCACGATCCCTCAACAATCAAATATTCGGGTCGGACTGATCGAGTGTCATTCGCCGCATAGTCAGGTTGCTGCTCAACCTCCGCAGAATCCGGGTCCCTCAGATTCTCCATATTCGCCGCAAGACGTGACAGCATCTCCTCGGTTCGACGCAAGACGAACACGAGCTTGCCGCGCCAAAGAACTCGAATCATCTCGCCCGGCTCCAAGGACCCTATGGGAACCTCAACCGGTGCGCCAAGCGCCTGCGCGCGAGCGCTGGGCTTGAGTGAAGAAATAAACGGAACAGCAGCAGCTGTGACACCGACTACGCCAGTCACAGCAGTTGCTACAGTGAGAAAATGACGCCTATTGCGATCAAGGTCGTCTTCGGTCATCAGGCACTCCCATACGCCGCTCTATTGGCGGCCTCTCTAATTACAGCGCTTTTTTGCTAAATATTTTTTAAATATTCGAGTCTGGTAGATTTGCAGCAGGCTCGGTTTGCCGTCAGGATGACGGTTGCCCCATGACCTCGATGCAGAATCACGGCGCATTATACACGGGGCTAATCGAAATGGGCGAGTCACCACTATATATAGTGAACCCGCCTACTCGCAGCGACAAGCGCTACTTATTTCAGCGGGCACCCTTCCAGGCGATACGGTTGAGGTGGCTGGAGTCAGAAACGGTGAGCGTTTTAGTGTCACTGTAACGGCGGCTGAACGACCCGATGATATCCAACAGCCCTGAACCCAGGCTTTAAGCAACTCGTCGGATAGACGCGCCCAGCTGCCTGAATTTTTCTTCGATGCGCTCATAGCCCCGGTCAACATGATAAATCCGATCGACTAGCGTTTCGCCGTCGGCGGCCAGTCCAGCCAACACCAGTCCAGCTGAAGCGCGCAAGTCAGTTGCCATGACCGGCGCGGCGTTGAGTTCGTCAACACCAGTCAAAATAGCTGTATGCCCTTTAATCTGAATCTTCGCGCCCATGCGCTGCATCTCGAACAAGTGCTGAAAACGATTCTCGAATACAGTTTCCGTAACAGTTCCGACACCGTCGGCGATTGCATTCATCGCACAAACCTGTGCCTGCATATCGGTCGGGAAAGCTGGATATGGTGCGGTTCGAATATCGATCGACTTCGGCCGACGGCCTTCAAAGTCGACCTCGATCCAGTCATCACCCGTGCTAACTATCGCACCCGCTTCCTTCAATTTGATCAGCACCGCCTCAAGCGTTTCGGGGGCAGTATTGAGTGTCCGAACCTTGCCACCAGTCATAGCGGCAGCGATCAGATAGGTTCCAGTCTCGATTCGGTCTGGCAACACTGAATGCTGAGTACCCCCCAAGCGTTCGACACCGGTAACCACTATCGTACTGCTACCGGCTCCCTTAATTTTCGCACCCATGCCGATCAGGAAATTGGCCAGATCAGTGACCTCGGGTTCGCGCGCTGCGTTCTCGAGAACAGTCTCACCATCGGCTAGCGTCGCTGCCATAAGTAGATTTTCGGTTCCAGTAACGGTAACCGTATCGAAGATAATGTATGCACCTTTCAGCCTGTCGGCGCGCGCTATTATAAATCCATTATCGACGGTAATGTCAGCACCCATCGCCTCCAGACCTGCAATGTGCAGATTGACTGGGCGTGCACCGATAGCGCAACCACCCGGAAGCGAAACATTCGCTTTGCCAAATCTGGCCAGCAGCGGACCGAGCACTAGGATCGAAGCCCGCATCGTCCTGACCAAATCATAGGGCGCCTCATAGCTATTTACCGTGCTTGCGTCGATTCTAACGCCAACGCGGTCGTCTACGGTGACCTGAACGCCGAGCATCTGAAGCAGAGACAGCATGGTCGTAACGTCCTTAAGGTGCGGGACATTTCCGATCACCACCTGTTCCGTCGCGAGCAACGTTCCGGCGAGTATCGGCAATGCGGCATTCTTCGCGCCGGAGATGGTGACCTGTCCAGAGAGCCTTGTACTGCCTTCGATGAGTAATTTATCCAAGGCTAAGTGCTCCGCTCGACTTTTCCCGCCACTCATCCGGCGTCAAAGCCGTTATGGAAAGTGCATGTATTTCGTTGCCGACCAACGTGCCCAAGCATTTATATACCATCTGATGTCGTGCCAGCAGCCGTTTACCGTCAAACTCCACCGCGATAATCAAAGCGCTGTAATGAGTATTGTCATCGCTTTCAACCTTTACGATTGAAGCCTCGAATCCAGCCTCTATCAAGCGGCTAATTTCTGCTGGTTCCATATTATGGTGCTCCTTGATCGTCAGCGGTGACTGTAATTGGGGGGAGAGTCTAACTGCAAAGCACACTCCTTCCCACTGAACTGCATTGTTTGTGTATTATATTCGACCCGCGACGGCCGGCGGTTTGTGGCGTCCCCCGGTTTATCCTTCAATATTGAGTAAGTATTAGTAATTTATGATTGGCAATATCGATATTTCACATGTTGGCTTGATTGTCGCCGGCCTAGCTCTCCTGATCTGGGGGAGCGATCGATTCGTGCATGGCGCATCAGCGTCAGCTCGCAACTTTGGTGTCGCACCGCTGCTAATCGGACTAACGATCGTTGCATTTGCGACGTCTGTACCCGAAATTCTCGTTTCCATCATTGCGGCCAGTCAGGGAGAACCCGGTCTCGCTTTTGGTAACGCGATTGGATCGAATATCGTCAACATCGGACTCGTGCTCGGTGTAACCGCAACGATCCGACCGATTTCTCTGGAATCGGCGACATTGCGGCGACAGATGCAAACCCTGCTCGCCGTGTCTTTGCTGACGGTATCGCTGTTTCTGGACACCCATATCAGCCGTCCCGACGGCATTGTCATGCTGACGGGTTTTGTCATCGTCATGATCTGGTTCGTGCGACTGGGGGTTCGATCGGCCGCGAATCACCCACTCAAAATGGACCATGAGGCTGAAATACCCAAAGACGTCACGACGAAAATGGCATTTGTCTGGCTTTCGGTTGGATTCGTAGCATTGCTCATTGGCGCGGATTGGCTGGTTGACGGTGCGATGGGCGTCGCAGTGTCGCTGAACGTAAGTGAAGTCGTTATTGGGATCACTATTGTCGCATTCGGTACCAGCGTACCGGAGCTTGCCATATCGCTGGTCAGTGCACTAAAGGGGGAGTACGGTCTCGCGATTGGAAGCATCGTCGGTTCGAATATATACAACTTGCTGGCAGTGATAGGTATCGCTGCAGTGATCCAACCCGCAACTGTCGCGCCCAGCGTATTATCACTTCATATTTTCGTCATGGTCGCGTTTACGCTCGTATTGTTCGTGATGACCTACGCCTATAACGGCAAGGCGCTGCTATCCAGAATGAAAGGCATCGCGTTGCTGGCCGCCTACATTGCATACTCTGCGTATGTAATCGCGCAAAATATCTGATCAACCTTTAGAATAGACATCAGACCTAATCTGAGAGTTTCCATTGCCTGACAAGCCAACAAATGACGAGTTGCTCGAACTTGCGAATGAAGTACTCGCTATCGAGTCACGTGCTGTTGATGCTCTACGAGATCGCCTTGGCGACGAATTCATCGCAGCCTGCGAACTTTGCTTGGAGACTCAGGGGCGCATTGTGGTCAGCGGCATGGGTAAATCGGGTCACGTAAGTAACAAGATTGCGGCGACGCTCTCATCAACCGGCACACCGGCATTCTTTATGCACCCCGCCGAAGCCAGTCATGGCGATCTCGGTATGATCACCAGCCAGGACCTGTTGCTCGCTATTTCTTACTCCGGCGAGACTACGGAGGTTGTCACCATACTGCCCGTTGTCAAACGGATGGGAGCGAAGCTACTGTCCATCACCGGCAACCCCAAATCGACAATGGCAAAAGCAGCTGACGTGCATCTTGATATTAGCGTTACCGAAGAAGCCTGCCCACTCAACCTCGCGCCTACCGCCAGCACCACAGCCACTATGGCCATGGGGGATGCGCTGGCCGTTGCTCTACTCAATAGTCGCGGGTTTACAGCTGAGGACTTTGCACGCTCGCACCCCAGTGGCAGTCTTGGTAAACGACTGATTCTTCGAGTCTCCGATGTCATGCGTAGCGGCGATCGCATACCCGCAGTTACGTCGGACGTGAGCTTGCGCGACGGGCTAATGGAGATGACCGACAAAGGTCTTGGAATGACTGCAGTTGTATCAGATGATCGAACGCTGGAGGGGGTCTTCACCGACGGCGATTTGCGCCGAACTCTGGACAGTGGAGCTGATATTCACAGCACGCATATCCGCGATGTGATGCATAGCAACTGCAAAACAACATCCGCTGACATACTGGCGGCTGAGGCGCTGCACATCCTGGAAGAGAATAGGATTACGTCGCTGCTGGTGACGGACGAAGATAACAAACTGGTCGGCGCCCTTAATATTCATGATCTGTTCCGCGAGGGCCTGATGTGAGTGGTGGTTCCTTAGAGGCGATTAAGCTCGTCGCCTTCGACGTCGATGGCGTATTCACGGATGGGCGCTTCTACCTGTCTGACACTGGGGTCGAATCGAAGGTATTTAATACTCAAGACGGTTTTGGAATCCGAAAACTGCTGAATTCAGACGTAGCCGTCGCCGTTATCAGCGGTCGAAAGTCCGCTGCCGTCGCCAAACGGATGTCGGAACTCGGAGTTATACACGTCGTGGAAGGATGCTCCGACAAAGTCGCCGCGCTTGATGAAATCATTAGCGGCCTCAAAATCTCTGCTTCCGAATGTGTCTATGTCGGTGACGATGTGCCGGACTTGCCGTTACTCAATCATGTCGGTATTTCAATCGCCGTCGCGAACGCCGTGCCGGGGCTGCACCTTCAGTGCGATTATTCGACGTCGGCTAGCGGTGGGTTTGGCGCTGTTCGAGAAGTCTGTGAACTGATACTCGCTGCGCAGAGTCAATAGGACTCATGAGTCCTCGCATCATTACCTTTATTGCGCTGCTGTCTGCTGGTGCAATTGGCAGCTGGTATCTTGCGCGCTCGAACGCTCCAACATACGACGACGAACTACCCTACGACCCGACACATCAGGGCTACTACCTTAAACAGGCTCGCATATTAGGCACCGGCGATGACGGTAGCCTTCTGTATGAAATAGAAGCGGAGCATGCAGAACAGCTGGAAGACGACCACATAGAATTTACCGAAGTGCGTATTCGATACTTGCCAGGTAGCGAAGTGCCATGGATTGTTAATGCCGATTATGCAACGTTGCGAGAAGGTGCTCCTAGAATTGCATTGCGCGGCTATGTACAGATAGTCAATCCTGGTGATCCCGGCGAGCACGAAACAGAAATTCGGACAGAATATATGGAGCTCGATCCCGACGGATTCACCGCCGAAACTGACCAGCGAGTACAAATTCGATTTGGCTCCCGAAGCGTCACGGCAACGGGCATGCTAGCATCGCTTAAGGATGACAAAATCGAACTCAAATCCAATATTCGCGGAAAAATAGCCCCCTAAAATGAATGCCATGAGCCGTAACACATTCATTGTCCTACTGCTATCTACGATGCTCGCTCCTGATGTATCGACAGCTCAGACAGCGGACCTAGATTTACGTCGCCTGCCTTGGGATATATTCGCGGAAACCATGATCTTTGATGGCAAAGCGTCTACCTACATCTACACCGGTATCAAGTTTTCCCAAGGAGTAATCTCCATCGAATCTGATGAAGGTCGTGCAATATTAGATCAGAACAACAGCGGATCCTGGATTTTCTCTGGTAACGTCAAGATAGACGTCAACACCAGCAAAATTGAGTGTGATTCTGCTGAACTGTTATTCGATGGCAATGTGCTGACCAAAGCGACCATCACGGGTCGTCCCGCAACGTTCTCCTTGCAATCCGCTGGATCAGATGACGCGACATATGCTGAGGCCAGAAAATTATTCTACGACGTGCAAAACGGCGTCATCGAGTTTTCCGAGCAGGCCACTATCACGGAAAGTGGCAATGAGATTTCATCCAACTACCTCGTGTATAACATTAACGAGCGGCGCATAAACGCTGATTCGTTAGGTGTCGACGATGATCGTGTCAGAATCACCTATACGCCGACCGACAGCGCCATCAAGAAAGCAGCGTCGGCTGAAGATGGCGATCGATGAGTATTCTCAGCGTTCAGGATATATCCAAGAGCTACAAGTTACGCAAGGTTGTAAAAAGTCTATCGCTCGAAATCAAGAGCGGCGAGGTTGTCGGCCTGTTGGGACCTAATGGGGCTGGAAAAACGACGGCTTTTTACATGATTGTTGGCCTCGTATCGGCAGATAAAGGCAGCATACTTTTGGACGGCAAGGATCTTACGGCCAAACCTATGCACGAACGCTCCAAACTTGGCTTGGGATACTTGCCGCAGGAAGCATCTATTTTTCGCAAACTCACCGTCGAACAGAATATTCTGGCGATATTGGAAAACCGCAAGGACTTGGATCGTGCCGGGCGCGAAAAAGAACTTGAAAACCTGCTCGATGAGCTACATGTCAGTCATGTTCGCAAGAGCTTGGGTATTAGTCTGTCAGGCGGAGAGCGACGGCGCGTCGAAATAGCTCGCGCACTGGCAGCGAATCCATTGTTTGTGTTGCTTGACGAGCCGTTCGCTGGGGTCGACCCGATATCGGTTCTCGATATTCAGCGCATTATTAGACACTTGCGTGAACGGGATATAGGCGTCCTTATTACCGACCACAATGTTCGTGAAACGCTGGGTATTTGCGGGCATGCTTATATCTTGAATGACGGCAGCCTGATCGCAGCCGGGTCACCTAACGATATTCTGGAGAATCAATACGTTCGAGAAGTGTATCTCGGACAGGAATTCAAACTCTGAGGCAGACTGAATACTGATGAGGCGTCGATATACATCGAATCTGCCGAAAAGAGAAATTAGTACATGCTAAAACCTTCGTTGCAGCTAAAAATTGGTCAGTCATTAACCATGACGCCACAACTGCAGCAGGCCATTCGCCTGTTGCAGTTGCCCATTCTGGATCTGCATGCACAGATTCAAGAAGCGCTCGAAGAAAATATTATGCTCGAGATGGAAGATCTTCCTGATGTTCTGAGCACCAATGCCGAGTCCACTGTCGAAGTGGAGGCCATTACAGCCGATGAACTGTGGCAATCACGAGTGGTCGAACAATCGCAGGATGGCGGCTGGAATGGAGAAGATCGACCGATCACCGAATTCGCTGACGAATCGGGCGAGACCCTGCATGAACATCTCAATTGGCAATTGGAGACCGAAAGATTCACCGCCCGCGAAATATTGATCGGTGAGGCGCTCGTCGACTCTATTAATGACGACGGTTATCTGACCGACGACGTAGAGGAAATAATCACGAGCCTGGACGAACAGCCTCCGGTCATGGTGAAGGAAGCCGAAAAAACGTTGTTGAAAATCCAACGCCTCGATCCAGTCGGCGTTGGTGCTCGATCGCTTTCCGAGTGTGTTGTGCGTCAGATCGAACAGCTCGACGTCAGTACACCGGGTTATCAACTCGCCCTCAGCATCGCTGGCGGCCATCTCGACCTTGTCGCCAGCCGGGACTACGGGGAATTGCGTCGCGGGCTTCGCATCTCAGAGGAGCATTTGCACGAAGCGCTGGCACTTGTCAGAGCGTGCAACCCGAAGCCTGGTCTTGTGATCAGCCCGACGGCGGCTCAATACGTCATTCCAGATGTATTTGTTCGAAAGATCGACAATCGATGGCAAGTAGAAATCAGTCCGGCCGGAATTCCGAAGCTTTCAGTCAATCAACAATACGCCAAGCTACTTCGCGGCAGCAGTGAACATGCCGTTTTGAAGACTCAACTTCAGGAGGCCCGTTGGTTTATTCGCAGTCTTGAAATTAGCAATGAGACATTGATGAAAGTCGCCACGAGTATCGTGTCGCGTCAGGTGGGCTTCCTCGAACTCGGCGACGAAGCGATGAAGCCAATGGTGCTGCGAGACATCGCAGAAGAAATCGGTATGCACGAGTCGACGATTTCACGTGTAACCACTAATAAGTACATGCACACGCCTCGTGGTGTCTTCGAATTCAAGTTTTTCTTCTCCAGCCACCTCCCCTCAGACAGCGGCGAAGACCAGTCCTCGACGTCGGTTCGCGCAAAAATTCGCAAGATGATTGCTGCAGAGAACCCGGCGAAACCACTGAGTGACAACAAGGTCACGAACTTACTTAAGGATGAGGGCATCTCAGTTGCGAGAAGAACGGTCGCGAAGTACCGTGAAGCTATGAGCATCTCGTCATCGAGTGAACGCAGGACTCGCGAGACGAAATAAGCGATTAGGTAGTAATCACGATACAGGAGGACTTTGAGACCGCCATTCTGATCCAATAAAGGACCGTAAGATAACTAAAACTGGAGACAGCTATGCAATTGAATGTTTCAGGTCATCACGTCGAAGTAACCGATTCGCTAAGAGAATACGTCGAATCCAAAATTCAAAAAACAGCCCGTCACTTTGACCTCGTGTCTGACGTCCATTGTATCCTGACCGTTGAAAAGCTCCGTCACAAAGCTGAGGCAACAGTTCATGTGAATGGTGGTACGATCTACGCCGATCATACCGAAGAGGACATGTACGCCGCGATCGATGGTCTTGTGGACAAAATTGAAAGACGAGTCAGAAAATACAAAGAAAAACTCGTCGATCACCACGTCAAAGATAAAGAGAAGATCAGGTACGCCTGAACCGCATATGATCTATGCGGTCGGACGGCCATATAGATCGTAAGCGAACCCAATCCAATGCTGCTCGAAGAAATCATCAAGCCCGATGGCGTACTTTGTAACGTTACAGCGCGAAGCAAGAAACATTGCCTCGAAATTCTTAGCGAATTACTGGTCCGGTCATACCCGGAAATCGCCAGCGATCGGATTTTCAGAAGCCTGAATCAACGCGAGCGACTCGGCTGCACCGGGCTCGACAGCGGCGCGGCATTTCCGCACTGTCGCGTTGATGATCTGGAATTTAGTAATGCCGCGCTGATCAAGCTATCTGAACCAGTGGATTTTGACGCTGCTGACGGTGAACCCGTCGATTTGATACTTGGCATGATGGTCCCGACCGAGCTCGATGATAACCATTATGCGGATATCAAAATAGTCACCCAGGTTCTCGCCGATGAAGGGATGCGCTCTCGCCTGCGTGGAATGAATTCGAGCAGCGACCTCTACAAAGCATTGCTCAACGGTTCTGCGTTAGTTGCGCCAAATCAGCTGTGCGACGCGCAGGGAAACTGACCACTGTAGTCTCACGACCACAGCTACTATGTCGAAAGATCTTTGACTGATTATAGTCAGCGGCCTATCAGGGTCCGGCAAAACAGTCGCGCTACATGTTATCGAAGACCTCGGCTACTACTAAATAGACAATATTTCGACGGCCCTCTGAAGCCTGCAGTCCGGGAGGTTCACTCTTGCGACGTGGTGGCTGCCGAATTGGTTGTGGTTGGGGTCGATGCGCGCAATCGACCGCAAGACCTCGAGGCACCACCTAGATTAATCGACGATCTGCGTGCGCAAGATGCCAGGAGTCAGGACCGAAAAGCTCGCTACCGAGCTGCGCAAACATCACGAGCCCATTCTCACATGCCACAACAACCTGACGCATCATCGAATCCAGCTGGACTAAGCTGCTAAACTCCGCCGACATGGATGCTAGAGAGCCGACCAAGAACAACCTCGATGAGCTGCGCGAGCAGTTGGACGGTGGACGTATGCGTCCAGCTCGCATCATGGTCAACAGCCTGCACCCATCCGAAGTCGCTCGCCTGCTTGAGTCCCTGCCGCATAAGAAACGCAGCATACTCTGGGAGCTCGTCGACCCTGAAATCGAAGGTGACGTTCTTGTAGAAGTCTCCGATGAGGTTCGGGACGGCCTCATAGAGGGTATGCAGACCGAGGAACTGATCGCGGCTGCCGAAGGTATGGAGGTCGATGATCTCGCTGACTTGTTAGTCGATCTACCGGAAACGGTCACTCAGGAGGTCCTTCAGTCCCTCGACAAGCAAGATCAAGAGCGTGTGCGACAGGTGCTCGCCTATGATGAGGAAAGCGCGGGCGGCCTGATGAACGTCGATATCGTGACGGTGCGACCAGACGTCACTTTGGAGGTGGTGTGTCGATACTTGCGAGCCGTCGGAGAAGTTTCCGACGGGACGGACTCGATTTACGTTGTAAGTCGAGACGATAGCTATATTGGCTCACTCTATTTGTCGACGATTCTGACTAGCGATCCGCTCAATATGGTAGCGGATGTCATGCACACAGACGTGATGCCGATTTCGGCAGATACGTCGTCGGCTCAGGTCGTCTGGGAGTTTGAAAATCGCGACTTGCTATCCGCTCCAGTTGTCGATGACGATTTTCGTGTGCTCGGTCGAATCACCGTAGACGATGTCGTCGATGTCATTCGAGACGAGGCGGAACATTCTCTGATGGGTGCAGCCGGCCTCGATGAAGAGGATGACATGTTTGCGCCAGTCGTCAAAAGTGCTAGCCGCCGTGCCTTGTGGCTGGGTATAAATCTTTGCACCGCATTCCTAGCCGCCGCCGTCGTTGATCAGTTTCAAACCGCACTTACAGAAATCGTCTTGCTGGCGGTGCTCATGCCCGTTGTACCCAGCATGGGCGGCGTAGCAGGCACACAATCATTGACCATTATTACGCGTGCAATGGCGCTCGGCCAAATAAACAAAGACAACGCCATCGGAATCCTTCGCAAGGAATTCATGGTTGGCCTATTAAACGGTATCGGATGGGCAATAGTGGTATCGCTATTGACCTTTCTGTGGCTTGGCGAATGGAAAATCGGCGGGATCATCGGCGCCGCAATCATTATCAATATGGTTTTCGCGGCTCTCGCTGGCTTCAGCATTCCGCTGATTCTGAAACGAATGAAAATCGATCCGGCGCTCGGCGGCGGCGTAGTGCTCACTACGATCACCGATGTCATCGGCTATGCAACATTCCTGGGGCTTGGTGCGGCGGTTTACTTGTAACGATCAGCTGTCGTCAGATCGAAAAGAACTAAGGTCCCTTTTAATCCAGGTTGGCGCGAATAATCTCGGTACGTCGGCCCCACGAACAAAGGCCTCGAGCTCATCTTTGACTTTCATCGCATCTTTGTAACCCAGCGCGATCAGCTCCCGCGTGTAAGCCTTTTCGAACAACAGAAAACTTAACAGTTTGTTTTCACCTGGTCTCTTGCTGCCTACGCCACGCAGGAGCGCACGGATGGCGAACGGCAGTTCTTGCCTATGACGAAACGCGATGTCTCGCAGATCTTCGCTAGGAACGACCAACATCGTATCAATTGGCCGTACCCCTTTCATCGCTCCCTTTTGTTCTTGCTCTGGTACGGAATCGATAAGTTCGTTTATGCGCGTGATGCGTTCTAGATCCGAGTACAGGCCATCCATGAACAGTGTGTCGAGCATATAGCCTGCAATCTGACCGAAGCTCGGTGGTGGCCCCAATTCGGTGGATTCTTTTTCACCCGTTTCGTCGCGAATACCGATGACAAGGATTCTGTCGGCACCAAGATGAACAGCGGGACTCAAGGGTGTCGCCTGTCGCATTGCGCCATCGCCATGGTATTCGTTGCCGATTCTCTGCGGCGGGAAAATCATGGGCACGGCGATACTCGCCATTAAATGATCAAGATTAAGATTTGATTGAATCCCGAGGCGGCGCGTCCGATCCCAGTCGCCAAGTTCCGGCGCGCCCTCAAAAAACGATTTGGAGCGCGCCGACCCATACCCCGCCGCCGTCACTGCAACCGCCTCCAGATGACCATTCTCAATCGATTGTTGAATTCTGGAGAAATGGATGTTCTTACTCAACAGTCTCCGCAAAGGTGCGTTATCCAGCAACGACTTGGGTGTTCCCACTAACCAACCACCCAATACGATCGACGACAGCCAGTGCACGCTACTCCTAAGCATTGTGAGATGGTCGGTTTTGTATACGTGGTTACATCGAAAATGTGCCCATACGTGCTCAAGCTCTGCCAGAGCCGAACGAAAATGTGCTGCTCTGGACGCCAGGACGACCGCATTTACCGCACCGGCGGAAGTACCGCTAATAATCGGGAACGGATTCGGGCTGGATCTAGGCAGAATTTCAGCAATCGCTTTGAGCACGCCAACCTGAAAGGCACCACGTGCGCCGCCGCCCGGGAGTACGAGTGCTGCTTTCTTGGATTCAGACGGATTTGTCATAAAGCTCATTTAATAATGTTACGGATCGTACAAAGGAGCGTATTATAGTGCCATGGTGGCTGACGTTATCTATTTCATGTCACCACTGCTTAATTAAGGGACCCAATTTATGAAGCAATTTATTAAAACGACCCCTGGCATACTTGCTCTTATTATCGCTGCGCTGGCTTTTACATCTACCGGTATAGCCAATGATCAAACCGTGGTTGGCAGCCCTGCCCCCGAATTTGAACTACCCGATCAGTCGGGTCAACTGCATTCATTGGAAGACTACCGCAATCAATGGGTTGTGTTGTATTTCTATCCCAAGGATGAGACGCCAGGCTGCACAACCGAAGCCTGCGAGTTTCGCGACAACATTTTCGCGTATCGAGATTTGAACGCTCAAATTCTTGGCGTCAGTATGGACGATGTCGATTCTCACAAAGCATTCGCAGAAAACCATGGACTGCCTTTCCCGCTTCTGGCCGACGTCGGCGGTGCAGCATCAACGGCCTATGGCGTCAAAGCACGAATGTTCGGGATGACCGTCGCAAAACGGCAAACATTTATTATTTCTCCCGATGGGGTAATCGCTAAACACTACGAGAAAGTGAAGCCTGATTCACATTCTTCAGAGGTGCTTGCGGATTTAAAAGAATTAGGGGCCGGTGGGTAAGAAGCCAGCGCGCGAATACATTCATCGCTTAGCCGGAAATACACTCCGATCGTATTCCCACGCCGGCCTCTTCAGCGCAACGCTTTAATGCCTTCCTCTAGACCCGCGATCGTTAGGGGGTACATACGGTCATCCATTAGGTCTCTAATTAGCTTTACGGATGGTGTGTAATCCCAGCGGGTTTTCGGTTCTGGATTTAACCAGATGGCTTTGGGGTAGGTACTCAGTAAGCGCTTGATCCAAACTGCGCCGGGCTCTTCGTTCCAGTGTTCAACGCTACCGCCTGGGTAGACGATTTCGTAGGGACTCATTGTCGCGTCACCGACGAAAATCAGTTTGTAGTCTGAAGTGTATTTATGCGTAATATCAAGCGTTGAGGTCTTTTCGGATTGCCGACGTCGATTGTCTTTCCACATACTTTCATAAACGAAGTTGTGGAAATAGAAATACTCAAGGTGTTTAAATTCGCTGCTGGCGGCCGAAAAAGTTTCCTCACAAATATGGACGTGGTCGTCCATTGAGCCGCCGATGTCGAGGCACAACAGTATCTTCACTGCATTATGGCGTTCCGGGACCATACGGATATCTAACATCCCACCATTGCGGGCCGTCTTGTCTATCGTGTCGTTCAGATCCAGCTGGTTAGTGGCACCTTCTCGTGCGAACTTTCTCAAGCGACGCATCGCCACTTTGATATTTCGCGTACCGAGCTCAACGGAGTCATCAAGGTTTCGGTATTCGCGTTTCTCCCATACTTTTGCGGCGCTACGGTTTCGGGACCCTTGTTGACCGATGCGAATGCCTTCCGGGTTATAACCGTAAGCTCCAAATGGTGACACGCCAGCGGTGCCTATCCATTTACTGCCGCCCTCATGACGTTCATTCTGCTCGTCAAGGCGCTCTTGCAGGGCCCTCATGAGTTCATCAAAGCCGCTCATTGATTCAATGAGCTTCTTCTCCTCCTCAGACAATTGCAATTCTGCTTGAAGTTGCAACCATTCTTCGGGGATCTCCTGCAGCAGATCGGAAAGCGAATCGTCAACGCCCTTGAAGTAGGCACCAAATATTCTGTCGAATCGATCCAGGTGCGCCTCGTCTTTTACGAGCGCCGATCTCGCGAGGAAATAGAAATCATCCACGCTCTGGCCCGCTAGGCCGCTTTTCATCGCTTCGTGTAGCGTCAATAACTCAGTTATCGACGTTTTCATGCCGCCTTCGCGCAGCATATAAAAAAACGGAATCAGCATGGGTGAGCTTCTTGTCGCTACTGTGGATTGGTGCGCCGATCGAGGAACACGAGTTGCTCGAACAAATGGACGTCTTGCTCGTTCTTCAATAACGCACCGTACAAGGGAGGAATTGCTCTTTGAGCGTTCTCAGTGTGTAACGCTTCAATAGATATGTCTTCGGCCAGCAGCAGTTTTATCCAGTCAAGCAATTCCGAGGTCGATGGCTTCTTCTTCAAACCTCGCACATCGCGCACCTTGTAGAAAGCCTTCAACGCTTCAGAGAGCAGCTCTTTCTTGAGGCTAGGGAAATGGACATCAACAATCTGCGCCATCGTTTCCTGATCTGGGAACTTGATGTAGTGAAAAAAGCAGCGCCGCAAAAACGCGTCTGGCAATTCTTTTTCATTGTTGCTAGTAATAATAATGATTGGTCGGTGCCGCGCCTTGACAAGCTCCTTTGTCTCATAGACATAGAACTCCATGCGATCAAGTTCCTGCAATAGATCATTTGGAAACTCTATATCGGCTTTGTCGATCTCATCGATCAGGAGAACTGGCTGCTCTACACAATCAAATGCCTCCCAGACCTTGCCGTGCATAATATAATTTGAGATGTCGTGAACCTTGTCATCCCCTAGCTGCGAGTCGCGCAGACGAGCTACGGCATCATATTCGTACAGCCCCTGCTGTGCCTTGGTCGTGGACTTGATGTGCCATTCGAATAATGGCTTACCCATTGACTTAGCGACTTCTATCGCTAATTGGGTTTTGCCAGTACCAGGCTCACCTTTGATAAGGATTGGACGCTCGAGTGTCACAGCGGCATTGACTGCCATGCTCAGGTCATCAGTGGCGATATAGGAGTTGGTGCCTTTGAATCTGCTGTCGATCATGCCATTTTCCGGATTGTACGTTCACCGCATCTTAACGCTTGAGCGGGGTCAACGTCAGCGTATGTTTAACCTTACCCGGCAAAAACGGGCTCGGCTCGCCTTTGACCCATTCTGAGTGACCAGCAGTGTAATAGGGTGAAAGAGGGTGTCCGCTTGCACCCGTCGGCATTTGCATAAGACCGTTAGCCTCGTCGCCGGGCGATACAGAAAAGCGCTCCGATGCACCGAACGTCGTGCCTTGAGCCTTCGGCATATTGACGTCCCCATTGAGTTCCTCATACGGCATATCCAGGTGAGCACCCAGAATCGGAATGCTATCACTCAACGGATGCCGAATAGAGGCGCGATTGACCTCACCCCATGTTCGAGAGGACAAAGGACCGTCAAAATTTTCACTGTAATATTTGATGTTTTGCTGAACCGCTGCCAGCAAGAATTGTGGCCAATTATCATAGCCGGCGGGCAACATATGAGCCGGGCGCTCGGTTATGAGCGACCACAGTGCTGCTTCAAATTGATTGCTTCGGCGTACCCTTACATCATCACCGTAGGCGTCACGAACCGGAGTGACCAGCGCGTGAAAAACCCTTCTCTCGACTTCCAGACGAAACGCCCGAACCAGCCGATAGCCTGCCGATTCAGGCACTGCTCTTGGAATCCACTCGACAACGATGCGCCGGTATTCTTCAAGATCGGCATGGCCCTTTATCGCACTTTCATTAAGGATGTCCAGCAACAGATCGCGCCAAGTCTCTAGGAACAATGCGCGATCATCGTACTGTATTGCCAGCATGTCGGCCGGAACGAACGAGTCTTTGGCGAACAGGGCATCTCGAATCTGCCCTGCTCTTGCACCCAGATCATAACCACCGTCGCCGATTATCTGCAGCGCTTCGGCATCGGCAACGCGCGCATTAGCAGTCCAGATTCGACCACTTTGTGGATTGACTACCCGCGGATAGTCCTCAGCTGCAACCCAGCCGGTCCATCCAGCCTCGAGGCTCCAGTCCGCCGGCAGCATAGCGTTGAAATCTGTCTTCGCTGGGATCTTGCCCGCAATCGTCCAAGCAATATTGCCATCCTTGTCGCCGGTTACAAAGTTTTGCGGTGGCATCCCCATCGTGTTGGCGATATCCAGTGCAGCGGACACTGACGGTGCGGTTTCGAGTTTCAATATATTCAAGTTGATTGAGTCTGGGCTGTGCGCAATCCAACTGACCGCTATCTCGCCATCCGGATAATCCGCGTCATCGACGACCGGGCCCCATATCGTTTCGCGAATCTGATGCTCGACGGAATCGGCACCTTTCACGTTTATTACTTCGTTGAATATGTCGTAAGGCAACTCTCCTTGCGGCACTTTGTAAGTTCCGGCAACCGTTCCCGGCTGCAGAACAACAGCGTCTGTGTAATCGCCATAACTGTTGGTGAATCCCCAGGCAACATGTGTATTACTGCCGGCGACGACAAAAGGCATGCCCGGCAGAGTGACACCCGAGACATCTATAGGTGCGTCACCATTGACGACAAGTCGAGCACGGTAGTAAATGTTGGGTGTATTCAATCCAAGGTGCATATCATTCGACACCATCGCTCGACCGGTCTTAGTCAACGTGCCTGATACCGCCCAGTTGTTGCTGCCAGGTAGTGGCGGTCTCCCCTGCTCATTAGCAGCCGGAGCAGCATCGTCGACGTTCTGCATCGAAAAAATATCTGCTGCCGGTACAGGCGCCACGTTTCGCGCCTCACCCATTATCGGCGCATCCCAGGGAGTGCCATCCGGATACATCCAATCATAGACTTCACTGGGCAATACATTATGTACCAGACCGCGCCGCACTTCTTTACGAGCTCGATCGTCATTGAGTTGTATGAACATTGCGTAGACAACGAGGATAGAATCCTCTGCCAGCCACGGCTGTGGGTCTATACGAAGAACAAAGTATTCAAATGGTCGGGCGCCGAGAGAATCAAGACCTGCGTTCACGCCGTCAGCATAACGCTGCAATAACTCCTTTGTTTCACTAGTCTCCGCCTGAAGAATGGATCTGGCCCGGGAACGAAAACGATGAAAGCGATATTGCTTATCAATATTTACAGCGACGGCCCCGACCACCTCAGACAGTTCGCCCGCAGCCTGCCGGCGAATCAAATCCATTTGAAAGAATCGATCCTGCCCATGCGCATATCCGGTCGTGAATGCAAGATCTGCTCGATTACTAGCTGTAATGATGGGGATGCCGGCGGCGTCTCTTTGAATAGTCGCAACAGCGGACAATCCTGGGGCAGAAAATTCACCGTCCAATTGCGGAAGGCTGGCTCGTAAGCCAAGCCAACCAAGCAGCACGGCAACGAACAATAATGTGGTTGCCCCGCCGAGTAGGCGCCAAATATATCTTCTCAAGAACTCGATGTTATTTTAATGACTGTCATTGAATTGGTGCTTCCGGACACGCCATTCAGTTCACCCTTCGTCAGCAACGCAAAATCACCTTCTTCTACAAGCTTGTTCGCGAGCAAAGTGTCGAAAATATCCCGATACAGGCCGCGCGGATTTTTGCCATCAATCTCGAACTGAACCGGGTAAACGCCGCGGTACATCGTGACACGTCGACTCGTTGATACATGAGGCGTAAACGCGTAGATCGGAATGTCAGACCGGATGCGCGACATCCAGCGAGTCGTCGAGCCCGACTCCGTCAATGCGATGATCGCTTTGACGGACATGTGATTTGCCGTGTACATCGTTGCCATGGCTATCGCTTCGTCCACCAACCCGAAATGATCCTGCAGTCGATGACTCGTCTGACTGATTGGCTGCGGGAATTTCTCAGCGCCTACACAGACTTCTGCCATTGCCGCGATCGTACCTGCAGGATACGCCCCCATCGCAGTTTCGCCGGACAGCATTACGGCATCGGTGCCGTCAATCACGGCATTTGAAACGTCAGAAACTTCCGCGCGTGTTGGAATTGGATTCTGGATCATCGATTCCATCATCTGCGTTGCGGTAATGACGATCTTGTGAGCCTTTCGTGTCTTGCGAATGAGTTTTTTCTGAATGCCAATCAGCTCGGCATAACCTATTTCAACGCCAAGATCACCACGCGCCACCATGATCACGTCAGACGCTTCAATAATTGAATTGATGTTCTCCACTGCTTCAACGCGTTCGACCTTCGCCACAATCAGACCATTACCGCCGGCCTCTCTCAGTAAACGTCTCGCTTCTTCAACATCCTCACCGTTGCGTACGAATGAGACCGCAAGGAAATCCAAATTCATCTCAGCGGCGAGACGAATGTTCTGCTTATCGATCTCGGTCAGCGCCGGAGCCGACAACCCACCGCCCTTAAGATTAATCCCCTTGTGGTCCGATAAAATACCGCCGTTGATGATAGTCGTATGGATGCGCGTGCCATCAATACTGGCAATTTCGAGTGTAATCATGCCGTCGTTCAGCAGCAGAATATTGCCCGGCGATACATCTTCGTGCAGGGAGTCCAAAGCGACTCCGACGCCGTCCTGATCTCCATCCGTAAGGCCGAGCGTGCTGTCGAGGAAGAAACTTGCGCCATCAACGAGAGAAACGCTATGTTCCTTGAACCGACGGATCCTGATTTTCGGTCCTTGCAGGTCACCCATGATGCCGACTTCGCGACCACAGGACTCGGCCGCTGATCGTAATAAATCAGCTCGGCGAATATGATCGGCTGCGTCGCCGTGTGAGAAATTCAATCGTGCAACGTCCAGACCAGCATTGATCATGTCACACAGCGTTTCTTTGTCGTCTGACGCTGGACCCAGCGTCGCGACAATCTTAGTTCGTCTTAGCATGTATGCGATTATTGCACAGCTTTGACCTATTCTGCGCGCCGTTATGTATTTGCCATGCTTTCTTTTACTTAGAACGTTTTTCCAGGATAGCTACAGCCGGTAGCGTCTTGCCTTCTACGAATTCAAGGAAGGCGCCCCCACCGGTCGAAATGTAAGAGATATCGTCTGCAACGCCATATTTATCGATGGCGGCCAAAGTGTCGCCGCCGCCAGCGACTGAGAATGCAGGACTGGCTGCGATAGCCTCCGCCAGTGCTTTCGTACCCGAACCGAATTGATCGAATTCGAATACGCCGATTGGGCCATTCCAGATGATCGTGCCAGCACTCGCGAGTATTTCAGAAAATTGTGCGATCGTGTCCGGGCCAATATCCAGTATCAGCTCATCAACCGCTACCGCTTCCACTACTTTATTAGTCGCCGACGCGTCTGATGAAAACTCATCAGCAACAACAACGTCTATTGGAACCGGAATATCGGCTTTGTCGTCTTTATTTCTCGCCAGCTCGCGAGCTGTATCCAGCATGTCTGGCTCGTAGAGCGATTTGCCAACACCGTGGCCAGCGGCAGCGATGAACGTATTGGCGATGCCACCACCGACGATAAGGTGATCAACAATATCCGTCAGAGCATCGAGCACCGACAGTTTCGTCGAGACTTTCGACCCACCAACGATAGCAACAAACGGTCGTGCTGGATTGTCCAGCGCTTTGCCAAGCGCTTCGAGTTCCGACGATAATAACGGTCCGGCGCATGCAATGGGCGCATGCTCAGCGACGCCATAGGTGCTTGCCTGCGCTCGATGCGCAGTGCCGAAAGCATCCATGACGAACACGTCGCACAGCGCAGCCATTTTCTTAGCCAATGCTTCGTCGCAGGCTTTCTCGCCCTCGAGAAAGCGCACGTTTTCAAGAAGCACTAAATCGCCAGGACTTAAGTCGACGCCATCGATCCAATCAGTTTTCAGCAACACCTGCCGGTCGAGCAGCTTGCTCAGCCGATCGGCGACAGGCTGCAACGAGAACTTTTCGTCGGGGGCTCCCTCAGCCGGTCGCCCAAGGTGCGACATCAGCATCACCGCCGCACCCGAAGCGAGCGCAGCGGTGATGGTGGGCAAGGCCGCTCGAATTCGGGCGTCTGAGCTTATCTCTCCATCAGCAACGGGCACGTTCAGGTCCTCGCGAATTAACACTCGCTTACCCCTAAGGTCAACGTCAGTCATTTTAATGACAGACATAAATGCTCCCGACTGAGTGGTCTGATTACTTTGCGTTGACGAGCGCGACAGTGATGTCGAGCATGCGATTCGAGAAGCCCCACTCGTTGTCATACCAAGAACAAACCTTAACGAGCGTACCACCCATGACTTTGGTCAGTGTCGAGTCGTAGGCTGACGAATGCGGATCATGATTGAAGTCCACAGATACCAGTGGCTCATCGTTGTAAGCTAAAATACCCTTGAGCGAGCCTTCGCTAGCCGCCTTCAACACTTCGTTTACCTCGTCGACGGATGTCTCGCGATTTGCGACGAACGTAAGATCAACTGCCGAGACGTTGATTGTCGGTACGCGCATAGAAAAACCGTCCAATTTGCCATTCAACTCTGGCAGCACCAGTCCAACCGCTTTGGCAGCACCTGTGCTTGTAGGAATCTGCGACATTGTCGCTGAACGAGCGCGACGCAAATCCGAATGGTAAACATCAGTCAGAACCTGGTCGTTAGTGTATGCGTGAATGGTGGTCATGAGGCCGTGCTTGACTCCGATAGTTTCATGCAATGGCTTGACCAAAGGCGCTAGGCAGTTGGTCGTGCAAGAAGCGTTTGAAATAATCGCATGATCCGCTGTCAGGTCGTCATGATTGACGCCGTAGACGAATGTGCCATCTATATCAGAGCCACCCGGTGCAGAAATTACGACTTTCTTCGCGCCAGCCTCAATGTGCTTGCCAGCCGTTTCGCGAGTACGGAAAAAACCGGTGCATTCGAATACGACTTCGACCCCCAATTCACCCCACGGCAATTTGGCAGGATCACGTTCAGCGAAGACCTTGATACGATCGCCATTGACGATCATGTCATCGCCGTCGACTTCAACAGTGCCCGGGAAATTTCCGTGAGCAGTGTCGCGGCGAGTCAGGTGTGCGTTTGCCTTCGAGTCGCCCAAATCATTAATAGCCACTACGTCGAATTCCGCAGCGCGGCCCGATTCATAAATTGCGCGAAGGATATTTCGCCCGATACGGCCGTAACCGTTAATGCCGATCTTAATTGCCATTCCTATCTACTCCAGATTCAAATCAATAAATGTTACTTAAGTACGTCTTTCGCGACAGCTACTACATTCTCTGTCGTGAAGCCGAAATGTTCAAATAGTTCCTCTGCTGGCGCAGACTCGCCAAAGCGGTCCAGACCAACAACGCGGCCATGTGAGCCCACATACCGCCACCATGTTTCCGTGACGCCCGCTTCGATGGCTACACGCGCCGTGACCGCAGCAGGCAATACCGACTCTCGGTAAGCCGCATCTTGTGTATCGAAAACGTCCGTGCTCGGCATAGATACCACGCGAGCATTCACGCCGTCAGCAGTGAGTGCTTCCGCAGCTGATACCGCAAGTGCGACCTCCGAACCGGTCGCAATGAGGATAATATCGGGCACACCGTCGCTGTCACGCAATACGTATGCGCCACGTGCAATATCCAAAATTTGCCCGGCACTGCGATTCTGATGCGGCAACCCTTGGCGCGTAAGAATCAGACTAGTCGGCCCATCCTGACGTTCGATCGCGTCTCGCCATGCAACTGCTGTCTCCACGGTATCGCAAGGACGCCAAACACTCATGTTCGGCATCAATCGTAAGGACGCAGTGTGTTCAACAGGTTGATGCGTCGGTCCATCTTCTCCCAGACCGATCGAGTCGTGCGTATACACCAGAACATTTTGAATCTTCATCAGGGCCGCCATACGCAAAGCGTTACGTGCGTAATCTGAGAACGTCAGGAATGTTCCACAATACGGCAGGAAACCGCCGTGCAGCCTGAGGCCATTACAGATGGCGGTCATGCCAAATTCACGTACACCGAACCAAACGTAATTACCCTCGGCATCATCGCCAGAGATCGGCACCGAACCATTGTGTTTAGTCAGGTTCGAACCGGTAAGGTCAGCTGATCCGCCGGCCATTTCTGGTAAGGCCCGGGCGAACGCATTGAGCGCGATCAATGATGCCTTACGGGTAGCCACTTTCTCGCCAGCTGTATTAATCTCGGCGATCGCTTTGTCGGCAAAATCACTCCAATTACTCGGCAATTTGCCCGCCATCCGCCGTCTGAACTCGTTTGCGAGATCCGGATACTCTGCATTGTAATTAGCGAATATCACGTTCCAGATATTCTCGTCGGATGCACCGCGTGCTTTGCCGTCCCAGCGCGACGCAATATCGTCTGGAATATCGAAAGGTGCTGATTTCCAACCCAGTTCCTTCCGGGTGGCCGCGATCTCATCATCACCTAGCGGTGCGCCATGCGTTGACGCCGTGCCCTGTTTGTTCGGCGAGCCAAAGCCGATGATGGTCTTGCAACAGATCAATGTCGGTCGGTCAGGATCTGCGCTAGCCTCTTCGATCGCTGCAGCGATGGCTGCGGCGTCATGGCCGTCCACATTGGGAACGACCTGCCAACCGTAAGCCTCAAATCGTTTCGCGGTGTCATCTGTAAACCAGCCGCCAACTTCACCGTCGATCGAAATATTGTTGTCGTCGTAAAGACAAATAAGCTTGCCTAGCTTTAAGGTACCCGCGAGTGAACAAGCTTCGTGGGAAATGCCCTCCATGAGGCAACCATCACCCAGAAAAACCCAGGTTTTGTGATCAACTATATTGTGTCCGGGTCGATTGAACTCGGCCGCGAGCATCCTTTCGGCCATGGCCATGCCCACCGCGTTGCTGAGGCCCTGCCCCAAAGGTCCGGAGGTCGTTTCAATCGGTCCGCCCGGCTCGTACTCTGGGTGACCCGCAGTCCTGTAGCCAAATTGCCGGAAATTTCTAATCTGCTCGATTGGAAAGTCTTTATAACCCGTCAGGTGCAACAGACTGTAAAGCAGCATCGATCCATGACCATTCGACAGCACAAATCGATCACGATTGGCCCATGCAGGGTTCGTTGGGTTATGCCGAAGGTAGTCGTTCCAAAGGACTTCGGCGATATCCGCCATACCCATCGGCGCGCCCGGGTGGCCCGAGTTCGCGGCTTGTACCGCGTCCATGCTAAGGGCTCGAATTGCATTCGCGAGATCGCGCCGGGCTGGCTGGCCGGCGGCTGAAGCTGTATTTGACATTGATGACCTGCGTGGTAGTTAGGGGAGAAAATCAGACTTAGTGAGCGGCGTATTTTCCCTGCTCTGTTGTAGGGGTCCAGATCAAGGGTATAATGCGCACCCGTAATTTTATATTAACTATAACTATTATGTCTAATGCTTTCCTTTTTACATCCGAATCGGTCTCTGAAGGCCATCCGGACAAGATTGCCGATCAGGTCTCTGACGGCATTCTAGATGCAATTATCGCTGAAGACCCCAAAGCGCGAGTTGCCTGCGAAACCATGGTTAAGACCGGCATGATTGTTGTCGCTGGAGAAGTCACGACCTCCGCTTGGGTGGATATCGAAAATATCGCCCGAAAAATAGTCACCGATATCGGCTATGACAACTCGAACCACGGCTTCGACGGTGCAACTTGCGCAGTCCTGAACGCCATCGGAAAACAATCACCCGATATCGCGCAAGGCGTAGATCGCGAGTCTGAAGAGGAACAGGGTGCTGGCGATCAGGGGCTGATGTTTGGCTATGCATGCAATGAGACAAACGTTCTCATGCCCGCACCGATAACGTATTCACATCGATTAGTCCAACGCCAGGCCGAAGTTCGCAAGAACGGCACCTTGCCGTGGTTGCGCCCTGATGCAAAAAGCCAGGTCACATTCAATTACAGGAACGACAAGCCGGTATCCATTAACGCTGTCGTCTTGTCGTCGCAGCATGCGCCGGAAGTCTCAATGTCTGATTTGCGCGAAGGCATTATGGAAGAAATCATTAAGCCAGTCTTACCTCTGGAGCTCCTGAGCAGTGATACCAAGTATCACATCAACCCAACCGGTCGTTTCGAGATCGGCGGTCCAATGGGTGACTGCGGACTGACAGGACGGAAGATTATCGTCGATACCTACGGTGGCTCAGCTCGTCATGGTGGTGGCGCCTTCTCAGGTAAGGACCCGTCCAAGGTCGACCGGTCTGCTGCTTACGCCAGCCGCTATGTCGCAAAAAATATCGTTGCCGCCGGCCTCGCCGAGCGCTGCGAGATTCAAGTTTCCTACGCTATCGGCGTTGCTGAACCCACATCGATCAGCGTGCATAGTTTTGGTACCGGTACCATTTCGGATGTTAGAATGACGGAACTAATTCGCGAGTATTTCGATCTCACACCGTATGGTATTTTGAAGATGCTGGATCTATTGCGTCCGATTTATCGCCAGACGGCCGCCTACGGCCACTTCGGTCGCGAAGACATCGATCTCAGCTGGGAACGAACAGACAAAGCGGAAGCGCTAAGAGCCGCTGCTGCATAAACAAATATTTTTGGAGATACACCTATGAGCAGTGAACCTCAAACCATACAACAAAACGATTATAAAGTTGCCGATATGTCCTTGGCCGAATGGGGCCGTAAGGAAATTACGATTGCCGAAACCGAAATGCCAGGACTCATGGCATTGCGCGAAGAATATAAAGGCAAGAACCCTTTGGACGGCGTGCGTCTGACCGGTTGTCTGCACATGACGATTCAGACTGCCGTTCTTATCGAGACACTGCGCGAATTGGGAGCCGACATTCGCTGGTCATCTTGTAACATCTTCTCAACGCAAGATCATGCAGCGGCCGCTATTGCAGAGGCCGGTGTTCCGGTATTCGCATGGAAAGGCGAGTCAGAGGAAGAATACTGGTGGTGCGTCGAGCAGACCATCAACGGACCCTACGGCTGGCAACCGAACATGATTCTTGATGACGGCGGCGACCTCACAATGCGGTTGCATGAGAAGTACCCAGAGATTATGAAAGGTGTTAAAGGCCTGTCTGAAGAGACAACGACGGGCGTCAAACGCTTGTATGACATGATGAAAGACGGCTCGCTTGCTTGCCCTGCTTTCAACGTCAATGATTCCGTAACAAAATCTAAGTTCGACAACCTGTACGGTTGCCGAGAGTCGCTGGTCGACGGCATCAAGCGAGCGACAGATGTTATGATCGCTGGCAAGGTTGCAGTCGTCTGCGGTTACGGCGATGTAGGTAAAGGCTCCGCCCAGTCTCTGAAGGGTCTTGGCGCGATCGTATGGGTTACAGAAGTCGATCCTATTTGTGCACTACAAGCTGCGATGGAAGGCTACCGCGTCGTCAAATTCGACGACATCTGTGATCAAGTCGACATCGTTGTGACAGCAACAGGCAACCGCCATGTCGTTTCTGGTCCGCAGATGGACCGTATGAGAAATCAGGCGATCGTCTGCAATATCGGTCACTTCGACAATGAAATCGACGTTACCTATCTGAAACAATATGAGTGGGAAAACATCAAGCCACAGGTTGACCACATTATTTTTCCTGACGGCAAGAGAATTATCCTGCTCGCGGAAGGTCGTCTCGTAAACCTTGGCTGTGCAACTGGACACCCAAGTTTCGTCATGTCGAATTCGTTCACCAATCAGGTGCTTGCACAGATAGAGCTTTGGGAAAACGGCGAAAACTATGGGAAAGAGGTCTACGTGTTGCCGAAACATCTCGACGAAAAAGTCGCGCGGTTACACCTAGAACGCATCGGTGCGAAGCTCACTGAACTATCCGACGAACAAGCCGATTACATTGGCATTGAGAAGTCTGGACCTTACAAGCCGGAGCAATACCGCTACTAAGGCAAAAGTGTATCCCAGCAAACAAAGATGCAACTGACAGGGATTCGACTCAGGTGCTTCGCCTGACCGACCCGCACTTGTTCGCCAATTCCTCAGGCGAACTTCGAGGCACTGTCACCGCGGATTCGCTGCAACAGGTTCTTGACCGCTATTATAATGCCAGTGATTGGCGCGAATCTCGCGCGTTGATTAGTTGAGTGAGCTACCTGCAGTCCAGTAGGATGCACCCTCCTCAGGAGGAGATTAATGAGTCTATTTAGTAACGCCCAAGCAGTCATCGCCGGAGGCGTCAATTCGCCGGTTCGTGCATTCAACGGCGTCGGTGGTGAGCCGGTATTTATTTGTAGCGCCGCTGGCGCGTACCTCGAGAGCGAAGACGGTCGTCGCTTTATCGATTACGTTGGCTCGTGGGGACCTATGATCCTAGGTCACAGTCATCCGGACGTGATCGCAGCCGTTATCGAAACAGCGAAACGAGGTTTAAGTTTCGGTGCACCCTGCGTGCTCGAAACTCGCATCGCCGAAAAAATCTGTGAACTTGTGCCTTCAATAGACAAGGTCCGCATGGTCAGCTCTGGTACTGAAGCAACGATGAGCGCCATCAGACTGGCGCGAGGGCATACCGGACGAGACAAAATCATCAAGTTTGAAGGTTGTTATCATGGCCACTCAGACTCACTGTTGATCAAAGCTGGATCCGGGGCGCTTACGCTCGGCATTCCAAGCTCGCCAGGGGTTCCCGCTAGTCTGGCAGAACACACCATCACTTTACCGTTTAACGACATCGGTGCTCTTCGAACGGTATTCGGAGAGATTGGAGAGCAAATCGCCTGCGTAATAGTTGAGCCTGTGGCCGGCAATATGAATATGGTACCGCCCATCGCCGGCTTCCACGACGATTTACGCGAGCTCTGTACATCGTCCGGAACTATTCTTATTTTTGACGAAGTCATGACCGGTTTTCGGGTCGCCAAAGGTGGCGCCCAGTCAATACTCGGAATAACACCAGACCTAACAACACTCGGCAAGATCGTCGGTGGAGGCATGCCAGCGGCAGCCTTTGGTGGACGCGCCGACATCATGGCAAGCCTTGCTCCGGACGGACCGGTTTATCAGGCAGGAACATTATCAGGCAACCCGGTGGCTATGGCTGCGGGATTAGCAACATTGGAGGCGATAGACCAGGACGGATTCTATGAGTCTCTTAGCGCGAAGACGAAGCAGTTGGTCGATGGTCTTGCTTCAGCTGCGTTAGAAGCTGGCGTTTCAATGGCGACGGAATGCGAGGGCGGCATGTTTGGGCTGGTCTTTACCGACGCTCCATCAGTTCGTACTTTCGATCAGGTCGCCGCCGCTGATGTGAAGCGATTCAAGAAGTTCTTCCACGGCATGTTGAACGAAGGCGTGTATCTGGCCCCTTCTGCATTTGAAGCGGGTTTCGTTTCAGCCGCACACGGTGACGAAGAGATCAATGCGACGATTGCAGCCGCGCGAAAAGTATTTCCATTGATATAGCTTAATTAAGGGCGGTGCCTCGAATCTTACTCAGTGACTGGCAGGTCCACGAACAGAGTCCAGCTGCTCAACAACGAGATTTAGTCTTGCGATGGTGTCGCTATCCTCAAGACTCGTTTGCTTTTGGCGGAGGTCAATTGGCAGGATCTCAAGGAAACGATAGGAAACCCAAACCGCGTCGTCATAGCGATTATCTTGCGCTTCATACAATCGACCAAACTCTTCCAGCACATTCGCGAGCATTTTCGGTAAGAACTCGAATTCGGACGGTAATGCAAAGGATCTCTCCGCTTCGATTAGCTCAATCTCACCAACATTTAATCCATTTTTTTGGCGCTCGCTCGAGATCAGCCGAAATCGCTGCCCACCTTTGGCGGTGATGCCAAGTAGCCCATCACTGCCTTGATAAAAATCGGTAATCTTCGCCAGTGTGCCAACTTTGTACGTCGACGATTGGCTAGCATCATGGTCAGCTCGCATCAGTAAGATACCAAACGGCTCATCCGATTTCATACGCTCGCTCACCATATCGATATAACGGGATTCGAAAATCCGAAGTGGCAGCGGGCCATCAGGAAACAGCACTGCATTGAGAGGGAATATGGGTATACGCACTTGCCTAAGTATACGTGTAGATCAGGAGCCGCGAGCTCTCTGCAGCAGAGCGGTCAATGTTTGTCTGGCTGATCCGAAGCCGCCGTTGCTCATAAACACGATCCGATCGCCGCCCAATACTTTCTTCGACATGTCATTGGCCAGCTGGTCATAATCCGTGTGCATCAGCAACTTGCTGCCCAAGGACTCGAGCGACGCGTCGAAACCTTCACCCATATCATCCGGTCGATACATCCAGATCAGATCCGCATCTTTAAGCGAATTCGTCAAAGCATCATTGTGCACGCCGAGCTTCATAGTATTTGATCGTGGCTCGATGGCCACCACAACTCGATGGCCTGGATACCGCCGCCGCATCGACGCGATCGTCGTTTCGATCGCTGTAGGGTGATGCGCGAAATCGTCGTAGATAGCAATGTCAGTGACCGTCGCGGTGCGCTCCATCCGTCGTTTAACACCTTCAAAGCGCGACAATGCGTCAACCGCATGCTCGAATTCCACGCCAACGGATACGGCCGCTGCGACCGCCGCCATTGCGTTTTCAAGATTGTGGTAGCCACCCATTTGCCAGCGTGTTTCAGCTGCTGCACCGCCTGGGCTTCGCATACCGATATGTCGCTCTACTTTGTCGCCAAATCTTGCGGCCCAATCGGTATCATCCCGGGTCCCGAACGTTTGCACCGGCGTCCAGCATCCCATGTTGAATAAGCTCTGTAGATTTTCGTCAGCGCCATTGCTGATGATGTTGCCGTCCGCTGGCACCATGCGCAGCAATTGATGGAACTGCCACAGGATCGCATCCATATCCTTGTAGATATCCGCGTGATCGAACTCGAGATTATTAAGAATCAAAGTTTGCGGTCTGTAATGAACAAACTTCGCGCGCTTGTCGAAGAACGCTGTATCGTACTCGTCAGCTTCGACGACGAAAAATCGGGATTTTCCGAAGCGGGCCGAAGTGCCGAAGTTTATCGGAATACCACCGATCAGGAATCCGGGTTCGAGACCAGCATCCTCCAGAATCCAAGCAAGCATACTGGCGGTTGTCGTTTTTCCATGCGTACCGGCAACCGCGATTACGTGGCGATCGTGAAGAACGTTCTCCGCGAGCCACTCGGGTCCCGATGTATAGCGATGCTTGTTATTCAACATCGCCTCAACAACATCGACCCCACGACTCATCACATTGCCGACGACGACACGATCAGGGTCAATCAACAGTTGATCAGCGTCAACACCTTCGTGAATATCGATCTCGAGTTCCTTGAGCTGCGTGCTCATCGGCGGGTAAACGTTGCGATCGCAGCCCGTAACCTTATGCCCCGCGGCACGCGCCAGCGCGGCGACTCCGCCCATGAATGTTCCACAAATTCCAAGTATGTGTATGTGCATGCTGTCCTATGCCGCCGGTCCAAACATTGGATTCAGATAAGCGAATAACTGCAGCTGCACGAAAAGCACTGCAATTGCGATCAGGAAGCCGAACACCCATTGCCGATCAATTGTACGGGCAATGATATGTCCTTCGACAGGAATCGACCACAACCAGATAATTTGCATCGCCAGCCCGGTCTCGTCGCTAGTCAGCACCGCAGGTAAGGCGACCTGAGCCAGAAGTAAGATAATGCTGAATATCACGCTGCAACCAAGAATCGTGGTAAAGCAGCGGATGATCCGTTCGCTCTGCCCAAGCGAATTGATAATGAGCGCGTATATCGCCAGTCCGGCCACGGCCAGTATCAAGTCGAACAAGAGACCTTCTTTCTGATTGGTTTCTATAATCATAGAAGCAACAATGCTGACCAGACACCAGAAGGCGGATACCATCAGTAATAAGACGGGCGAATGTGGAATGTCGCCCGGACCTTTGCGGAAGAAGATTATCTCGATGAACGCTTTGAATAGAGTTAGCACGCCGTCGATCATCGCATGTTAACCTCCAATTCTAAATCCTGAACGCGCTCCTCTTATGCCTGAATACCAGTTTGTCGATCATCCCGACAACATCAGCCAAAACATTACCGGACACGAACAACTCGGCGTCGATACAGAGTTCATGCGGGAAAAAACCTATTTCGCGCAGCTTTGCCTAGTGCAGATATCGACCCGCGATAGTATTTTCTGCGTTGATCCACTAGTCAAAAACAGTCAGACCGAATTCTGGAAGCAGCTGCTCTCGAGTAGCTGGGTCGTGCATTCCGCGCGGCAGGATATTGAAGTCGTTTCCCAAACGGTCGATGCGATGCCGAGTGAAATATTCGACACCCAAATAGCAGCAGGACTCATCGGCATGCCGGCGCAAGTGGGATATGCAGGACTGGTTAAAGAACTGTTTGATGTCAGCATGGCCAAATCACATACGCGCGCCGACTGGACACGACGACCCCTTGCCGAGGCCGTGTTGGATTATGCCGCTGAGGACGTCGAGTATTTACTTCCGGCGGCGGACATCTTGTCGGAAAAGCTCGATCAAAAAGGACGACTGGATTGGGCGCGTCAAGATTCTGCGCTATTACTCGACCCGGCGCTGTATGATATTTCCGGCGAAACTGCGATCGACCGCCTGAAGGGTGCCCGAAACTTTCACGGCGCCAAACGTGCAGCGGCTGTGCGCCTCGCCACCTGGCGAGAAGAAGAAGCCATCCGCCGCAATCGTCCGCGACAATGGATTGTCCGTGACAACGTACTACTCGACATAGCGTACAAGTCACCCACCTCCGAAAAACAGCTTTCCGAAATCGAAGGCGTGCCGCCCAAACTCCTGGCCCGCGTCGGCAAGCAACTTATCGATATCGTTGCCGCATCAAACGACTCCGACAATAACTATCAACCACCGCGACCACCTGACGAAACTCAGAAAGCGCTTTTGAAGGAAATGCAGTTGACAGTTGCAGAGTGCGCGAAAGACCTAGGACTCGCCACAGAAACAGTCGCATCAAAACGCGAACTATCGTCAGTAATCATCTCGGGAAATCGAGACACGAGAGTCTTTAATGGCTGGCGGCGGGAATTAATCGGAGAGCGATTACTACAAATGTTCTAAATCAGAACGTGGGACACAGCGCAGCAATAGGCCGCGAGCGCATTTCAGGCTAAAAGAGCGGCCTAGTAACCACATCGTACCCCTTTCGAACTAGACCAGCGCTCCAGTCAACCGTTCGTAAACTTCGTCGATTGAGCCTACCGCATCTATCGTAACCAGCTTCTGGCGATCTCGATAGAAATCGATCAGTGGTTCCGTGTTTTCGCGATAAACAGACAGACGGTTGCCAATCGTGTCTTCATTGTCATCTTCGCGATGAACTAATTGGCCACCGGCATTCGTGCACTCATCCAGCTCCTCTTGTGATGAGAGGTAGATGTTCAGAAGTTTGCCCGTTATGGAGCAGGTTCTGCGGCCTGTTAAACGCTTCATAAGAATGTCGAAATCGACGTCCATTAAAACTGCCGTATCGAGCGGCGTGCCCATTTGGTCCAGCAGATTTTCCAGATCGAGAGATTGCTGTTTCGTGCGCGGGAAGCCGTCGAGGATGAAGCCATCCTCGGCATCCACTTTTACGAGTCGTTCGCTGATGATCCCGAGGACGACTTCATCCGGGAGTAAATTGCCAGCATCCATGACGGCTTTTGCCTTGAGACCAAAGCGCGTGCCGTTGACCACTGCTTCACGCAGCATGTCGCCTGTTGAAATCTGCGGAATGTTTCTATCCGCCATCAATTTTTTGGCCTGAGTACCTTTGCCCGATCCGGGCGCGCCCAGTAGTACGATTCGCATCTTTAGATTCTCTTATTTATTCGACGTTTTGCCAGTTATTGGCTGAGGCGAAGTACGCTACCGAGAAAGGACATTGGGGTCAATGCGAGGTATCATCTCACGCCTTAATTCAATGTAATGGGGAATCGAACACAATGTCTGCACGGAATGCCTTTTACGCCCAATCGGGCGGTGTCACCGCTGTCATCAACGCTAGCGCCTGTGGCGTCATCGAAACAGCCCGCAAGTACACGAACAAGATCGCAAACGTATACGCCGGGCGAAATGGCATCATCGGTGCGTTAACCGAAGACATGATTGACACCAGCAAGGAAAGTGCAGCAGCGATAGCAGCGCTTATGTATACGCCTGGCGGAGCCTTCGGATCAGCCCGCTATAAGTTGAAGGGTCTCGAAGAGAACCGTGCCGAGTACGAGCGCTTGATCGAAGTCTTTAAAGCGCACGATATCGGCTACTTCTTTTACAACGGCGGCAACGATTCAATGGACACAGCACATAAGGTGTCGCAAATATCCAAGAGCATGGGTTATCCGGTCATCTGTCTTGGCGTGCCGAAAACGGTCGATAACGACCTGCCTGTCACTGATAATTGCCCGGGATTTGGCTCCGTTGCTAAATACATTGCGGTATCGACACAGGAGGCAGCTATGGACGTCATGTCAATGTCCATGACCTCAACCAAGGTATTCATTCTCGAGGTCATGGGACGTCATGCTGGCTGGATCGCGGCGGCCGGTGGACTCGCTGGAAAGAATCCTGAGGACGCGCCACATATCATCTTATTTCCCGAGATACCGTTCAAGAAACGTGAGTTTCTCAAGAAGGTTCGGGATTGTGTGGAGAAGTACGACTTCTGCGTGATCGTGGTGAGTGAGGGCGCTGCCTATGCGAATGGCAAATTCCTTGCTGAGGCCGGTACCCGGGACGCATTTGGACATGCTCAACTCGGCGGCGTCGCGCCGGTCATTGCCAATATGGTTCGCGAGAAGCTGGGCTACAAATTCCATTACGCAATTGCCGACTACCTACAACGCTCTGCGCGCCACATCGCCTCGGACGTTGATGTGAAGCAGGCTTACGCTGTCGGCAAAGCAGCTGTTCAATACGCGCTGCAGAACAAAACAGCGGTCATGCCCGTCATCAAACGTGTTTCACAAAAGCCGTATCGCTGGAAGATCGAATCGGCGGCACTTGGCCGAATTGCGAACAAAGAAAAAATGCTGCCCCGTCACTACATCACAAAGGACGGATTTGGCATCACCGAAGCAGGCCGCCGTTATCTGGAACCGCTGATAAAGGGGGAGAATTACCCACCATATATCAATGGCTTACCGAAGGTCGCCAAGCTCAAAAACAAGCCGGTCAAGCCGCTGACTGGAACAAAATTTGTGGTATGATGCGCAGCCGTTATGGTCTGTAATCGCTTATTTTTTGGGTCGAAAAAAACCATGACTGGATTAAAAACAAAAACTTAGACTTTAGCGAACGACACTTTGACGCCGATAATAAGTCGGTGGCAGCTCTAGAGCTGCCACCGACTTATTATCGGCGTCAAAGTGTCG
>CAJXYT010000002.1 GCA_913063505.1 uncultured Gammaproteobacteria bacterium
TATATCCCAGGTCCCAATAGAAATAGGAAGCCAAAGAAATACGGATAAAAAAACGCGATTGCGCGTGCGTTTAAAACTAAGGCTGAGTTAAGGAGCCAAACGAGCACTACTATGCTTAAACCTAGGACAACCCAAACATATCTGCTTTGCCAATCTCTTTTGGATACAGAGGCAGCAAGAATGACCGCAAATATCAAACTTGCTGCCGAGAGCAGTTTTAATGCAGAAACCAGTAAATCCTGAAGATTAACCAAGGTAACAGACATCATTATAAATTAATTAAATGTCTTACTGTCCGTCCAGCGAGTTCATTTTTTAAGCTTTGAAAATAGCGAGCGCAAAACAACGTTTCGTTGTAGGAAAGATTCGTGTTAAGCAAAAACTTATCTGCGCAGCTCAAAAGCTTGGTATACTTTTTAACCAGCTCAGGGTTTATACCCTCCTCCATCTGAAGTCGAATACGAAACTGAAGAGAGGCGTTTGTGTCAGCTTGAATAAACCAACTATGTATTTTTATTTTGAGCATGACGGTTATTAATTGAGCGAAAAGGATGCATAGGAATTAAACTAAATATAATCAAAACACACACAATAAGGCATAATAAAAAGTAGGTTAAAACAAATCAAAAGCACTCAAAATATCTCAAAAAAGGCACAACGTTGGTTTACCAAAAAATAACAAATTAATTTAGCATTTTTCTAGACAGCGCATTGCTCAGAAAGCTTCAAGTCCAGAAATTAATCTCTTCACTCCACGTGCAACAAACAACCTCATGGATGGATATATGCAGTTTCATATAGGGATCGCCAAGCGTTTTTTAAAAAAACCATAGCTCGTTTCACTCACAATGTTTTAGATTTAACCGCTAAACACAGCCATAGCTAAGTGAAATCTACCATTGCCATTGTTATTGCGACCCTTCTTCTCTGGACCTCACTGGTGGCGTTCTTTTACGCGCTAAAAAAACGTTCCACATCTTCTGAAGGACGAAAAAAAATTCTAGGATACTTGCTTCTATATATAGGTCCGATGGTGCTTGCCAGCATGGTATTCACCCTACGATTACTTGTTTCCCCTCCACAAGACTATTTTTTATTGGGTTCTAATTTTATGCTGTTGATGTTTCTGTTTACAGGCAGGTATCAGTATTTAAGCTTTATCGTTAGGGGCACTTCCTACAAAGCTTATAGTCATTTTATAGAATGGTTGCCAGGGGTGTTGGGCATAGGGTTATATGTTTCACTGCAGCTTGACGGCTCTGCAGTTCCACTGACTTTTCCTGGCTTAGACAGGGAATTTGTACAAGCCACAATGACACTTTATAATTTGCCAGCGCTGCTATGGTTCTTTATTCTATTGAATATTATAGAGTTAATTTTTATCTTCTTTCAAACGAATCTATTGAAAGAGATCTCATGGAAGGTCTCTTGGGGAAGGCCTCTTTTGGCCATACACTATATTACTATTCTATCTGCGTTAGCGCGTATTCTGCTCGTGGTAACGTTTATTATGGGTAATATATTAGTATGGAGGGTATCACTTTTAGTAGTGTTTCTCGCACAGGCTATGCAGTTAGCAGTTAGTCTAGTCGCGATCAACACGGTTTTGCCTCAGTGGGCTAAGGGGATTACGCCTCAGGGAAAAATAGATATAGCGTTATGGGGGAGATTCATGGAACTGTTAAACAGTAGGAAAGGATATTTAAGTCGCCATTTAAAAATGCAGGACATATCACTTGATTTAGGTGTTCAAGACAGAGAGTTGCGCGCTGCAATCGGGCTGAACACAGAGAATAGCTTCCCTACCATCATTACGTTGTTTAGGTTAACGCACTTTATAGAACATACAAAGAGAGAGGACCTAAGAAATCATAGTCTTGAGCAGCTTGCTGCCCAAAGTGGATTTAATTCCAGAACGTCACTACACCGCGCTTGCATCAAGTGGACAAAGATGTCTGCGTCAGAGTTGATCAACAGCGAGCGTACAATAGAGCTCACTAAGTTCATTTAGAATCCTGTTAGTCTAGTCACTATCAAGGGACAAGCTTTTTCGAAAAGCCGGAAGACTGCAGCCTTCTATTTCCAGAAACACCTTGTATAATGATGTTCTAGACGCGTATCCAACATCATTAGACAAGGCATCTATAGAGTTTTCTTCTAGATATCCGTTTTTCATGAGCAGTATGGAACGCTGAATGCGTATGGTTTTTTTTAACCATGCATAGGAGGTGTCCGATTCTTTGAAGTATGCTGACCACTCCAGTTGCGAAAAGGGGGTTCCTTTGTAAAACTCGTGTGGTGTAACGTAGTTGTCGAAAATGAGCGCTTCAGCATTTTTAATCTCACTAGAAATAAAAAAATCCACCTGCTCAGGCGTTAACGAACTTACTGAAACAGGGTCTTCAAGGATTAGCGCGCCGGGCGTAAAAATGTCGTTCAGCACGCCGATCTGCGCCAACGTTCCACCAAAAGAATGGCCGAGTAGAACATCAGGAGACATCGGCAGTGCCTCGGCCAGATCGCCAAGTAAGGCATCAAACGAGAAGTCCCCATTGCCTCGGCCGCTTTCGCCATGACCGCGCATGTCAGCAGCGAGTACCTGCCAGCCCTTATCAGCGAGACGCCGGGCCGGTTCGCACATCGCCCCGCCGTTTGAGGTGATCCCATGCAGAGCGACCATGGTGCGCGCAGCCCCCGGATCACCCCAGCGCATGACGTTCAGGGCGACCATATTATTGCCCGGCGGCCCATGCGGTCATGCGCTGCCACATTGTGGCGTAACCTTTCCAATCCAAGAACGAGGGCGGTGCCCAGTGCGGAGCACAATCGGATGCAAATGCAACACTGCGCCCCTTGCCATGAGTGCCGATAACGATCAGCGGGTCGTCCCCTACAGTCACGACAACCTCACCATCTGCTTTTGCTGTCACCCGATTATATCCGAGCAGGTCAGGCCAGACACCTTCGATCCCAGCAACGAGGGGATGATTGACATCGATCACTTGCGGCGTAACACCCTGAGGACATTCCACACGGTCATCATCTATTTCGAGGGTTACCGGCAAAGCCGTCTCGATCGCCGTGCCGCGATACTGTCCCTTGGCGTCAATTCCTTGGAATGTCAGCCAGCCGCCGATCATGATTAAGCCGCCACCATTTTCGACATACTGACGGATCGTTTCCAATCGGTTTGGCAAGGATTTAGAGTGTGCAAATGTATCGGGGTGCAAGAGCAGCGTATTAGCACCGACATCACTCAGGATCACACAGTCATATTGGGCTAGGTCTGTCGTCTCAAATGGAAAGTCGCGAGCGGCGACATGAGCGGGTTGATAGGTAACTTCCCACCCCCCTGCCTCAAGGGCCTCACGCAGCCATTTCACACCCTCAGTGTATTCCGTGGTGGTAAAGCTATCAAAGCCTTTTTGGTGAATTGAATGAGTGCTCCAGGATTCGCCTGCGATCAGGACGCGCGGTTGTTTTGCCATGGTAGTAATCTCCGTTTTCTATATGTCTAGATTTGCGAGGCGCGTTAGCGCATCGACGAAAGTATGAAGGGTCCGGTCGCAGTCCAACTGAGTCACGACATCGACGTTTGCCACCGCATCGCCACGCAAGCCGAAATCGACGACAGTACGCCCATAGGTGTGACGACCAGTAAGTTCGATATCGACGCGAGCAGGCTGTGTTTGTGCCAGCTCGGGCTGCGCCGCAACAAGGCTGGCCACCGGATCGTTTAACGGCATGAATTTGGGTGCCATGGCGATACCAGGGCGAAACGTCGTGACCAGCGATTGTAACAGTTCAGTAGCAAAAGAGCCGACCGGGCCGCCAATGGCATGGGTGCGCTTGATCAGGTCAGGGGTGATGCCTACGGGGCTAAGGGCGTCTATCGGAAGCATCGTGATCGGAATACCCGCGCCCAGCACGACATGTGCCGCTTCGGGGTCGCAAAGGATATTCCATTCCGCAGCGGCGGTCTTGTTGCCTAGCCCCCAAGATCCACCCAGCATGACGATCCGCTCCAGTGTGGCCGCAATCTCAGGCGTGCGGCGCAGCGCCATGGCAAGGTTCGTCAGCGGGCCAGTGGTGACGATGGTCGTGACATCTCCCGACAGCACAGTTTGCGCGATCAGATCCGCAGAATGGCGCGAGTCAAGGTCCTGTCCCTCAAGATCAGGCCTCTCAGGATCGAGCGCGGACGCCATGTCAAGAACGCCTGCGATCATACGTTCGCGCACCAAAGGATTTAACGCGCCAGCTCCTACGGGGATGTTAGATCGACCAGATAGGTGCAGCGTGATGGCGGCGTTGCGCGCAGTTCGGTCGCCTGCTAGATGGCCGGCGCCGGTGGTCACTGCCCGCAGATCAATTGCAGCATGACCGGCTGCTACAAGAATTCCGAGGGCATCATCATTTCCGGGGTCGCAATCGAGGATAATAGGTAAAGACATAGACAAACTCACAATTTAGCTGGCTTGTTGCGGACATATATCCGCCAGCGGGAAAAGGTTAGGGCAAGGATCGCCACCAGATAGGGCAGCATCAGCACGAACTGCGCGGGAATATCGAAGGCCTGCAGGCGATCCCCAAGCGCACCGAAAAAGCCAAACAAAACCGCAGCACTCGCTGTCGCCCAGGGATGTCCTGCTCCAAACAGCGTTGCAGCAAGACCAATGAACCCGCGACCAGCTGTCATATTGGGTAGGAAGAAATGCAGCTTATCCATCGCAAGCTGTGCGCCAGCGAGCCCAGAAAAAAGGCCGCTGATCGTCACGGCCAGAAATTTCATCCGCACCACGTTGATACCAGCGGAGCGCGCCGCGTGTTCGTCTTCACCCGCAGCGCGCAGATAAGAACCCGTCGGCGTGCGATACAAAAACACCCAGCAGGCGGGCACGGCCAGAACAGTCAGCAGCACGATGATGCTTTGCCCCTCTAACGCCGGACCCAGAAGCGGAATAAAGGACAGGCTGTCCTCCGGGACGTGCCACATTTCAGGAAAACCAAGCGGCCGCAGCCCACCCGGACTATTGTACCAGCGCTCCAGTACAAACAGTGTTCCACCTGCGGCCAACAGGTTGATCCCTAGCCCCGCAACGATGAATCCGGCCCCGAACCGCAAGGTGATGGTCGAGAATACCAACGAGGTACCAACCGCTCCAAAGATGCCCGCGCTGAATCCAGCTAGCGCGCTGCCCGTTGCCGACCCGACCGCGATGGCACTAAAAGCCGAGACCAGCATCATACCTTCTACGGCGACGTTCAGGATGTTTGCGCGCAGGGTGATCATTGCCGCAAGTGCCGCCAGCACTAATGGGGTCGACTGCTCCAGTACTGAGGCAAGCAAGGATTCATATGACATGGGAATTCCTCCTAGAATGCGTCGAATGTTTGGTTATTGCTACCCTTGCGGGTCAAACGTGCCGTCATCAGCAACACCAGTAAACCAGTGAGCAAAATAACCAGTGAGCGGGGGACCTCGGTCGAGATCTGCATGTAAGCGGCTCCGTTTAGCATCAACGCATAGTACAGCGCAGTGAACAGCGACGCAGCGGGATTGACCCGAGCCAAAAGGGCGCACGTCAACGCGATCAGTCCGTATTCCGGTGAGAAATTCTGCTCAAACCGATGCCCGATCCCCAACACATAAAGCGCGCCTGCGAGACCAGCAAAGCCACCCGCGATCAACATCGCCGTAATCACCCGCCTGCCCGCGGCAATTCCTACGGCCTCAGCGTAGCGCAGGTTCGTACCAGCTGAGCGGACCTCGGTGCCCCATTGAGTGCGGAACAGAACGACCCAGCTGACCAACGACAGAACCACCGCGATCATAAATCCGCTAGTGGCCCCTGGAATACCGGGGATCGTCGGCAACCAGATATGTTCCGGCAGCTTCCAACTGACCGCGCCGTACGCCGTCGTATCGCGGATCACTTGGTTAACCAAATATGAGGTGAACAGCAGCACAATGGTATTGAGCATCAGCGTCACGACCACTTCATCGACGCCCAGTTTGACCTTTAGAATACCCGGCACCCAACCGACTGCAGCGCCCGCAGCAATACCGGTAATGACGGCAAGCGGAAACAGGATTATGGCGGGCAACCCGGCGAATGCGATGCCCACGGCTGTCGTGGCGATCGCCCCGGCGAATAGCTGCCCCTCGCCGCCCACGTTGAATACGCCCGCCCGAAAGGCAAACGTGATACCCACCGAGATCAGCACCAGCGGCGTCGCGCGATTGAGGAACAATGCAAAGTTGCTGAGGGAATCGAAATTCGCGAACAGAAGCTCACGGTAGGCCAACACCGGCTCATCCGAAATTGCAGCAACCAAAAGGAAGCCCAATGCCATAGTCAGCGCAATGGCCCCTAGGGGTGCTATTAACGCATGAAGTGACTCTTTGAAATTGGTATTTATCATGCTGCTTGTTCTTTGCCACCGTTCATCAAAATACCGACAGTCTCCTCGTCAGCGTCCTCGCGGGTCAGAATCTGCATGATGCGGCCCGAGTAGATGACTGCAATCCGGTCAGCGAGCGCGAATATCTCGGAAAGTTCGGACGAGATAAGAAGGATACCATTTCCCTTATCCGCAGCCGAGAGGACCTCGGAGTAGACGAATTCCGATGCGCCGATATCGAGGCCGCGTGTTGGCTGACTGACCAGCAAGACCTTGGGGTCACGGGCAAATTCGCGTGCTAGTACGACCTTTTGCATGTTACCACCAGACAGCGAGCCCACGGCAAGGCCGGGCTTGGCTCCACGAATATCGAACTGCTCGATCCCCTTTTGGGTGAACTCAGCCAGCCGACCCTTATCCACGAAACCACGCCACAAAATGCCTTCCCTCAGGTAATTCGTCGCCGCCATATTTTCGGCGATGCTCATGTTACGGCTCAGGCCCCGGTCCAGCCTATCTTCGGGGACGAAACCCAGCCCAGCCTCTTGGCGCTCTGCGACGGATGCATTGTTGATATCCGCACCATCCAGCCGGATCGTGCCAGCTTGAATCGGGATTAGGCCCGCTATCGCCTCGGCTAGTTCGGTCTGTCCGTTACCGTCCACGCCAGCTACCCCCAGCACCTCTCCGGCGCGCACGTCCAAATTGATGCCGTCCAACAGAAGCCGCCCGTCGGAATTGGTGATGCTGACGTTTTCAAGTTGCAACACGTTGTTACCGAACGTGCGTACACCTTGGCCCTGACGACCCATCAGAAAGACGTCCCTGCCGACCATATCCCGGGCGATATCATTCTCGGTCACGATTTTGGTGATATGTGTCGAGATGTTTTTACCGCGCCGCAGAATCGTTACCCGGTCAGAGACCGCTTTTACTTCACGCAGTTTATGAGTAATGAAAAGAACGGTCCGCCCACGATCACGCAGGTTAGTAATGACTTTAAGGAGTTCTTCGACCTCGGGCGGCGTCAGCACGGCTGTTGGCTCGTCCAGAATCAAAAGCTCCGCGTCGAACACCAGCGCCTTGAGGATTTCTACCCGCTGCCGTTGCCCTACCGACAGCGTGCTTACGATTGCCTCGGGATCGAGGGCGAAACTGTAAGTGTCAATAAGAGTGCCCGCGCGCTCCACCATAGCGCGGCGATCCGAGAAAATTCCAAAGCGGCGCAGGTGATGGCCAAGAAACAGGTTTTCTGCAACGCTCATCGACGGCACCAGCGTAAAATGCTGGTGCACCATGCCAATGCCCATATCGCCAGCGGCCAGAGGATCGCGGATCGTCGTTTCCTTACCGTTAAATGTGATTTTGCCACCATCAGGAGCGTGGATGCCAACCAGAATGTTCATAAGCGTGGATTTGCCCGCGCCATTTTCGCCGCACACCACATGAACTTCGCCGCGCCGGACTGACAGGTCGACATGCTCCAGCGCGACGATGTCACCGAACTGTTTGGCGATACCGTCGAGCACAAGAATATTGTCATGATCCATCGTGAAGCACCTGTTTTCGTTAGTGTACCTTCTCTAAGGTGGCGGCCGACCTGCAGGGCCTCCCATCATTCTTAGTAATCAGAAAGCTGAGTCGACCTCGATCTTGCCACTGGTGACTTTCGCCTCAGCCGCCTCTATCTTTGCCTTCACCTGTTCGGGAATGATCGTATTATTGTAGATCAGCGCGACCCCCTCATCTTCCAGACCAAAGACCTTAATTGTGCCGAACTCGGCTTCGCCCGCTTTGATCTGCTCAATCGAGTTGTAGATCGAATTGCCGATCTGCTTGACCATGGACGCAAGCACGTTGTCGGGGTGGATGCCGTTCTGATTGGAATCCACGCCGATGGCATACTTGTCTGAATCTGCCGCAGCCTTAAGGGTGCCCAGCCCAGCAGGGCCCGCCACGTTATAAATGACATTGGCGCCGTTCTCGATGGCGGTGCGGGTCAGGTCATAGGCCTTTTGAGCGTCATTGAAGTTACCGATGAAAATAATCTGAATCTCGATGTCCGGCACCATGGTGGTGGCACCCTGTTTAAAGCCGAGAATGAAGTCCTGAATGATTGGCAGGTCCATACCTGCGACGATGGCGATTTTCGATTTACCTGATGACAGCGGGAAGTTTTCGGTGTCTGTCGCGGCGACCGCTGCAAGCGTACCTGCGAGATACGATCCTTCATTCTGAGCATATTTGATTGAAAGAACATTTGGCTCGGTCAGTTCATCATCAAAGAAGACGTACATCTGATCTGGGTTTTTCGGTGCGACTTCAGCCAGATTGTCGTGCATGTTGGGGCCGGTAAAGATCACGTCCCAATTGCCCGAGTTCGAGACGGCCTCAAGGTTTTGACGCCACAGCTGCGGGTCGGTGGGCGATGCCTGAAGCAGGCGGGCTTTTACACCTTCCTCTTCGACGCGCGCGAAACCTATTGCAGCGTTGTCGTTAAAGCCCATATCGCCGAGATTATCACTCATCACATAGACGGCGCTGAAATCATCCTGCGAAAATGTGGGCCCCGATATTAGCGTGGCGGCGATCGCAAAACTGCTTAAAATATGTCTCATCTTCATATTCAGTCTCCTAATACAGGGGGTTTTGTTACTAAACCGTTGCAGTCAATCGATTGCGTGCCGTTGACGGCATGCAAAAAAACACGCGAGCGCTCCTACCGCGCGAATCTACTACAAAGGGGGGGTACAACACATAAATTATTTATATGTATGCGCCTATGTACCGCTCAACAGTTATTCTACTTTGATTTAATGGCCGCCAACAATCGATCTGGGCTCGCCGGCAGATTACGGATCACCGCGCCGGTTGCATACCGGATGGCGTTCAGAATCGCTGGCGCAGTTCCGACAAGCACATGCTCACCCAAACCTTTAGCACCGTAAGGCCCATGTGGGTCCGCCTCTTCGATAAATAGCGTTTCGATCTCCGGCACATCACCGGCAGTCGGAATCAGGTAATCGTGGAGATTGTTGGTCTTTCCAGGTACAAATTCTTCCATTAATGCCATTCCGATACCCTGCGCAATACCACCGTGAACCTGACCTTCCGCAAGTACAGGGTTTATGACTTTCCCAACATCGTGGGCGGCGGTGACTTTCATTAGCTTGGTGACTCCTAGTGCAATATCTACGGACAATTCAACCATCTGTGCTCCGTAGCCAAATGAAGCATAAGGTTCTCCCTGACCATCCTTATCGAGGGGCTGTGTCGGAGGATCGTATGTCTCTTCAGCCGTCGCAATGAAGCCATCTTGATCAGCCGGCAATCGATCAAGCTGTACCGTCCACGTACTATTTTCCACAGAGGCAAGCAGTGTATTTCCATTCAGTTGTAAGCGGGCCGATAGTGGCGCATCGCATATTGTGAGCAACTTATTTCGCAATACGCTCCCAGCCAGAAATGCGGCCTTACCCGAAATAAATGTTTGCCTTGATGCCGACGTTTTTCCGGCATCCGCTGTTAGGTCAGTATCGCCATAAACTAAATCGAAGCAATCAATCGAAATTCCTATGGCATCTGCGCAAATCTGGCTAATAACCGTGTTTGATCCCTGGCCGATATCGACCGCCCCCTGAAACAAAACGATACGCCCATCGTCTCGTAATCCCACCCGTATAGTCGATGGGTTGGGCAATGATGTATTGCCACATCCGTACCACAAACCCGCAATGCCAACACCGAAACGCATTGGAGTGCCCTGAGCTGATTCGTTGCGCATCTCAGCGTTACGAATTGCCTGCTGCCAGTGTGGCCGCAATGCTTCAAAGCACGCGACAATGCCGACGCCTCTATCAAAGCGTTGTCCCGTTACCGTTGGCAATCCGTTCGCAAGCGCATTGCGAACCCGAAATTCGAGCGGATCAATCGCCAATTGCTCGGCGAGAAGGTCAAACAGTGTTTCCTGTGCAACAGCAGATTGCGGTACGCCGAATCCTCGAAAGGCACCCGCTGGAGGGCAATGTGTATGTATTGCAGCAGATTCGGCGCGGTAGTTTTCAATACGATATGGCCCGCACGCATGAATCGGCACACGGTTGGCAACCGTTGGCCCCCAGGATGCATAGGCGCCGGTATTGAACATACCGGCGAACGTCATCGCTGTAATCTTGCCGTCTTTGCTAGCACCGATCCTGGACTGAATACTGGATGGGTGGCGCTTTGTCGTCGACAACATCGATTCGGTGCGTGAATACACCATCTTTACCGGTTGCTTCAAATGCCACGCGGCTATCGCCACAAACGGTTGCAACGACAGATCCAATTTGGAGCCGAAGCCCCCACCTACTGATGATGGAATAATTCGGACCTGGTTTTTCGAAATGCCCATAATCTCGGCCAGACTGTCCCTATCCATATACGGCGCCTGTGTGCAGGCCCATACTTCGATGCGCTCGCCGACGCGTCGCGCGAAACCCGCTTCGGGTTCAATGTAGGCGTGCTCGATAAACCCGGTTGTGAAAGTGCCTTCCACCACGACGTCAGCAGCCTCGAAACCGGATTCAACGTCGCCGCTTTCCACATATCCACCGGTCAAACGATTATTCGCCCGCCCGATATGTAGCTGCGGCGCACGTTCATCGGCAGCCTCAGTTACGGTTGTGACGTCTGTTAGCTTTTGCCACGTTATTGGCAGATTCGAGATATCCAGAGTAATGATGTCGTCGGCAGTACCGACAACAAGTGCTACGGCTTCACCCTCAAACCGTGTTTCGGATTCGGCGAAAACCGGCTGGTCGATAAATTCCGGAATGACGCCAAAGCAATTCCGACCCGGAACATCCTTGGCCGTAAATACGGCGACTACCCCATCTGTTTCGTTTACGTACTCGTCAAGATCTCCGAACGAAAAGGCGGCGTGCGGATAAGGACTGCGAATCGCTCTTGCAAGTAAGGCGTCGTCTGGCCAGTCGTCGGCTGCAAAAAGGTCCGAACCAGCGACTTTCGGTGCTCCATCCAAGCGGATGATCGGCACACCAACCGAGTTGGCTCTCTGACCAGGATACGACGCTGGCGCTTCTTCCTGCACATTCGCGTTGACGATGGCGCGAATAATATTGCGATACCCGGTGCAGCGACACAACACTCCGCCAATAGCATTTTCCACTTGCTGCTCACTGGGGTGTGGCGTACGTCGTAGTAATGCCTCGGCCACAACTATCATGCCAGGCGTGCATATCCCACATTGAGCAGCGCCGTGTCGCAAGAAAGATTGTTGAAGGTTCCCTTTTGCAACGCTGCGTCCACTTTGCAGCCCTTCGACGGTTTCAATATTGCAGCCATCAGCCTGTTGTGCAGCCATCATGCAGGCGCAAACGGGCTTATTATCGACTAAAATTGTGCAGGCGCCACAGTCACCTGCATTGCAACCAATTTTAGTACCGGTAAGCCCCAGCTCTTCTCGTAACACCCGCGAAAATCGCGTGCCTGCGATTGTGCTAACGCTGACTGGTTCGCCGTTGAGTTCAAAGTTGATCTTTGAGGTGCTCATCTCAGAGCATCTACGCATAAAAGAATCGCTCGTCGTACCAATTCCGCCGTGGCCTCCAATCGATACTGACCACTGGAGCGAATATCGTCGATTGGCGATAGCGGCGCAAAGAATTTTGTCGCATGCGGCAGGCGGCTCATTTGTCGCAATTGGCATCCTTTTAGCTCGGCTTCCAGGTCACGTAAGCGACACGCGACCGCCGAACATGATCCTACGCTTATACTGATATTTTCAATCGAATCATCGCTGCCCGGCTCAAGTACCACAGCAACCATAGAAATTGAAATAACCAGATATTTTCGTGAGCCGAGTTTTAGGAATGAACTTACGCTACGTTCGTCAGACTTAGGGACTAGCACTGCAGACATCAATTCTGTCCCAGCCAGTACGGTCTGTCGTGGTCCAGTAATAAAGTCTTTCAAATTCACGACCCGCCGACCGTTAGCCGACGACAACTCCACGCTGGCATTCAATGCCATTAAGGGAGGCACACCATCTGCCGCAGGCGATGCATTGCACAAATTACCAGCAATTGTGCCAGCGTTCTGAATTTGGATTCCTCCCACTTCGCAGGCCGCTAATTTCAGACAATCAAACGATTTGGGTAAATTTGCGGCCAGCACATCAGACCATGTTGAGGATGCCCCGATTCGCCAGTGGTCTCCTACATCTTTAATGCCAGTTAAGTCCGGAATTGCTGTTACGTCGAGAACGTGGCCCAAACTATTGTGATCGCCCAAGGCGGCATAGACATCGGTGCCACCGGCAAGTACTTGCCGAGGACTTTGATCGAGGAGTGCTAGTGCTTCATCGAGGTTATTGGGACGCTCGTAACTTTGTTGCACGACTTACCCTTTATATCTCTAGACTAGCTAGCGTTTCAGCGGGCGGCGTATTTCGTGAGCGTCGGCAACGAACGACACCATCAATGATGACCATACTGATACCGGGTAAATCGCCTAACGCCACACTATCGAGAAGCGTATCACCGGCAGAATGCTGAGCACGATCCATGATGACAAAATCGCCTACACGACCGATTTCGATCAAGCCACAATTGAGCTCCCTAATCCGAGCGGTGTTGCCTGTCGCAAAACAGAACACAGTCTCCGGTGCTACGTTGCCCATCGAACTAAGCATTGCGATTAGTCGCAGGATTCCGAGTGGTTGAACTCCAGAACCAGCCGGTGAGTCCGTTCCCAGACTGATGCGCTCAGCCTGATCGAGCTCGATCGTCGTGCGCATCGCATACAGCCCAGCAACTTCATTACCATTGTGCACAATCTCGACAGCTCTCGTACAGGACTCACAAAGACATCGAATCTGATCAATCGGTAGGGCTGTAGGCCCACCATTTATGTGTCCGATGACATCGGCATCGGCTTCAAGAACAACGTCCGCATCGATAAGACTGGAGCCCGGAATCGAAGGGCCGCCAGTATGAATGGTACTTTGAATACCGTATTTTCGTGCCCAGGCAACCATTTGTTTAGCTTCTGCACCACTCTTGACGCCGCCCAGTCCTACTTCGCCGAGCAACTTTACGCCGGCGTCCGCCAATTCTTTGAAGTCATGTTCCTCCATACCTTGTTCGAGGATCGGCGCTCCAGCATGCACTTTGACACCGCCCGGTCTGTGTATTGAAAAAGAGCGTTGTGCGGTAATGGCCATCGCTTTCAGGCCAACAATATCTTTGGGGCGGCCGGGCAAATGAACTTCACCAGCTGAAATCATTGTCGTAACCCCGCCATTGAGATAGCTGTCAATCCAGCCAGTCTGGTTTTGCCGCGGCGTCCAGTCGCCGACCACAGGATGCACATGACTATCAATTAATCCCGGTGCAACGCAGGTTCCGTTTGCGTTGACAACTCTATCAGCGTTCTCAGTATTGAGCTCTGAGTAGCGACCAATATCGGCGATTACACCATCAACGACGATAATCGTATCCGCATCCAAAATTGGCTGCGCCAAATCACCCGATAGTAATAATCCAATACCCCGGACCACAAGCTTACCTTGCGAATTTGTTTGTCCTTGAAATGACTCCATGCTTTCCTAGTTTCCCGTTTGAGTGTTTCTAGCGAAGCTCATCTTTTCCAGCCGCATCTGCGTGTGTTAGTCCGCCAACGCGAGGAAGCGGTCGACCGCTGTCCGTCACGGCAACCGCAACTAAAATTTCATTAGTCCTGGGACCATCGTGTAGGCGTACCTCCATTGCATCAAAGTGGCTGCGAACATTAGCAGCATCTTTGTGCCCGAGTGGAACATCAATTGATGTTCCAGCTCCCCCCATTTTTTTTGACGACGGAATCAGCGCAGCGCCTTGTTGTACGGCAGAACGTAGTGGTTTTCCAAGGCGCGGATGCAGGATCGCTGCGGCATGTTCCAGCTCCCCACCGGCACCAACGATAGCGGCCTTGCCATAGCTCTCAATTTCCGACGGTGGCACTCCCAATGCAGCAACGGCTCGACGACCGAGGAGATCACCCAGTTCTGCACCGATTCGCATCAAAACCTCGAGGTCTTCGACAAATTTCCCTGCACAGGGATTATCGACTACCGCGAATGCCACAGCCTTTCGGGTCACTGGATTGACCGCGCGATCCATCTCCCGGCAGGTTTCCTCAACAATAACCAGAATCTTTCGGATATTCGCATTCATCGCAAACCATCCTCACCGAGAATATCGTTTGCTTGCAAACCACCCATTCGTGCATGAATACGGGAACCGGTCGCCATAGCCAAACAAAGTACCAGTTCGTCTGGTCTGGGCGCATCGGGTACTTGCAGTGGTAATGTATGAAAATGACTTCGCACATATGCAGCGTTGGTGTGCGCCAGCGGAATGTCGATTGTCGTGCCGACCGCCCCAACCTTCTTTGTGGACGGAACAATAGCCCGTGTGTCGCCAAGTATCTGACGCATACCGTAACCACCTGGCGTATGCCAGAGCGCGCCATGCTCGAGTTCGCCATTGGCGCCAATAATGCTGCCTTTGCCATACGCCTCGATGTCGCCAGGCTCACAACCCATCGCTTCCAATAATTCGCCCGCAAGTTGGAGACCCAGCGGCTCTAGATCCTTCATGGCAGGCTCCAGGACTTCGACATATCGGCCTGCGAACGGGTTACTTACTACTCCACAGATACCACCTAGAATTAACGGTACACTTTTAGGTGGACCGAAATCGTGACTTGAGCGATCTAATGTAATAACGATTTTTCGCACAGTAAAACTCACTACGTATCTACTCCTTTATGTTCATATGGCCAGCCTAGCGAACGACTATGTCCTTGCAGGTAAATGAAGACACCGTAAAGCTCGCACTTCTTTATCAAGGTTCGGGCGAATTTCGCACCGCGATCAAGAGCGTCATCAATTGCTTTTTTGTGCAACGCACCTACATTCACAGTGACCAGCCTTTCTCCGAGATCACTGTCGGGATCAATGTCCAGCGCTCGACTCCGATCGATGCATTCAGCATCACAATCGACTTTATTCGCGATTAACGTCGCTACCGTATCAGCAATCGCCGCATTTTTTGCGAGAACAGTTACGGCATCGGCAATACCCAGCGACATTGAATGGCCGTCCCAGCCGCTGGTCGCGATTCCACATACACCATCCTCGCCAGCGATCTCCACTGATGCACCCAGTGTTGCCGTCGAGAGGAAAGGTACAATACCAATGCGCATTTTCTGGCCGGGCTCGAGGTGCAGAGCGATATCGCCGCCGTTATTAACAAAAACGCTATCCAAGCCGTCGGCATTTTTCATCGCAGCTAGAACCTCATCCGCGACTGCACCGGCGACAGCCGCCATGGGTGTGACGAAGCAGTCTCTGAATTGTCTGACGGTTGAAACCATGCGCTGCGACGTAGCGTCATTTATCTTTGTATTGTCTGCAATGAAAAGGGGTGATCGCAACAATGAAAGGTTGTCCACCAGTCCCTGCAGCATTCCTTCCATACGTTGTGCTGCAAGCGCATACGCCTGCTGCACACCCGCAGTGCTGCCAATCGCCTTGATAACGAGGTTGATTGGCCCGTGTTGCAAATGCAGACGATTGCCGGATAGCATTACCTGCTGCACCTGTGCAGGCAGCCGTGATTGAACCGCAGCATCGGGTGGACCGCAAAGTGCACTCGAATTCATGAGCAAATCACTTCAGCGGCCATGGGTTCTTGGGGTCCCAGCTACTGCTCTGGGCACTGTCGCCGTAGTGATCGCGAATGTCCTCCAGTGACTGAATATAATCGACGTGACCACCCATTGCAGTGTATTGGTCTCTCGGTAACGTAAATTCTATTGGCGCTACTATTGCTGGTGTCGGTACATAACCGAAAGAGCTTTCCGGCATACGCGTGACATCGACCATGACCGTGATGCCACCACCAGGCCACACATAAACTGGCGCACCGCCCATCGTCACCCGCGTCAACGTCTCTTTGACAGATCGGGTCAGGCTCACCGGATTCTCGGTGACGCCAGCCCGCAACGATCCGCCCGCGCCAGCAACAAATAACACTGAGCATAGTGAGGGCTCGCAGTTTTCCCGAATACGGTCCACGACACTTTGCACCGCATCCGGCATCACTGTCTCCACTGGCTGCAAGTTGTCATCGAGGACGCAATAGATGCTTTCATCGCCCGTTGTGGTGGTCATCAATAGCCGACTTCCTGGGCGTGCAACACCATCATCGATTGACTCGATAATAGAAAATGGGTCGCTGATATCTGTGCCACCCCAGCCCTGCCCGGAATTGGCAACACTGAAGTATCTGCCGGGCGTTGAGCGCCGTCCACATACGCGAATCCCGGAGGGCGCCATTCCAAGACAACGTCCGGCCTGATGCTCCGACAGAACCCCGGTAATATGTTCGTCAATGACAATGACTTCGTCGACATGGCCATGCCACTGCTTCGCGAAGATACCAATTGTTGCCGAGCCACAACCAACACGCATACGCTGTTCGGTAACGCCATCGATGACGGGCGCACGTCCTGCCTGCACCAGCACCGTACAGCCTCCTGCAACGACAAGTTCGACTGGCTGACGGTTGCACAACGCCATAATGGTATTGCAGGTAACCTTACCCTCTCGTTTGCTACCGCCCGTGAGGTGATTGACCCCTCCAACGGACAACATCTGCGACCCATACTCGCCGGTCGTCACATGCCCAATGCGCTGCCCATCGCAAAGGATATCGGCTTGTTCAGCGCCGAGGTGCTTATCCGTATCTAGTTTGATCTTCACGCCGCAATACGAAAAGATACTCTCACTGACCACTGTGACAGTCTCAACGCCGTTGTACTGTGTCGCTACAATAAATGGTGCCGGCTTGTAGTCCGGATAAGTTGTACCTGCACCGATAGCGGTAACGAACGTTTCTTGTTGAACCAAGCTGCCATCCCATTCGGCCGCAGCGCCCTCAAACGGGACGACCCCGCCGCCGGGAGAGCGCGATTTTTCGAGAAGTACCAGTGGATCAACACGCGCGAGTTCGCCTTCGACGTTCGCATAACGCCCGCAAGCGCCGGACCGCTCTGGTCTGATTCGGCAAAGCACTGGGCAAGCATCACAACGTACTATGCCGTCCTTTTCGCGCGCGCCAAAGCGTTCGGTCATTCCGGGAAAACCAGTTGATTTGCTCGACTTCTTGTCGGTGCTGGATTTGATCGTTTCAGTCGCCATTATGGACTCATAGACTTACATAATAATAAGTATACATATAGAAAAAACAAACATACCAGTACATGACCGTTCAGCAAGCGCTGAAGGCTTGTACCAGCCATTCCCTCAGATACTCTGGAAAGTACTATTTAATTGCATTATTGTAGGTATGCAATAGAAATACGTCGGGACATCAATGACGGGCGAGCGCAAGACTAATTCAGAATCGGGATATTCACGAGCATGAATTCCAAATCTAACATACACCACCATCGACCATTCTGGTGGCGTGTTTGCTGTGGTGGTGTGATAGCACTTTCTGTCGTAACTTTTACGCCATTTGTTATTGGCGGCCACGCATCTCGTATTTTGCACCTTCCGTACTCGTTAGCGGCCGGTCTCATTATTGCACTCGCGTTCATCGCGCTAACAATTGCCGGCTCCTTCTTGTATCCAAAACCTCTTGGTCGCGGCGACAACAAATGAATGGATGGATATTGGGGATTGGCAGTGTATATCTCTGCACGTTGATTGCTGCCGCCTTGCGCGCTCGCAAATCGAACCATTCAGACAACGATTTTCTCATGGCAGGATCGAATCTCGGGGCGCTTGTCGGCTGCTTAACGGTCGCCGCTACACTATTTAGCACATTTACATTGATGGGGATGCCAGACCTGTTTCGTAATCACGGTATTGGTGCTTGGATCTTTCTTGGGGTTTCTGACTGCGCGTTGGCATTTGTTGCTTTGTGGTTCGGTGTCAATATCCGCCGCCGAATATCGGCAGATGACTTTAATGGATTTTCCGGCTGGCTCGGGCAAAAATACCGTGGTCGTCATGCGACGTACGTCTACTTGTTTGGCATCTTTGTCTTCCTAATCCCCTATGTCGCGATTCAGATAAAGGGAGTTTCACTGTTCTTGAATTCGATAATTCCGAGTGTCATGCCAAGCTGGGCGTGGTCGGTCGCGATAGTCGGTGTGATCCTCGCCTACAGTGAACTGGGTGGGCTTAAAGCCATAATTTTCGCAGACTCAATTCAAGGTGTGGTGTTGTTTGGGGCCACTATTATTATTGCAAGCAGTTGCGTGTCCTATTTCGGCGGTATTGGCCCCATGTTTGATTCGATCGAATCGACGTCGCCAGCACTCTTGTCAATTCCCGGGCCGTCTGGATTGTTCACCTATCAATTTCTTATAGCGTCATTTTTGGCCATCGCAATGATCCCGGTGACACAGCCACAAATGGGTACCCGTTTGATTATTATGCGTGACAGCTCGTCGCTCGCTCGAATGGCGGTGCTGCTCGCTCTATTCTCTTTCGTTCTCGTACTCGCAACACTACCCATTGGCCTTTACGGCGCCGCGCTCTATCCCACGAGTGCGACCGGTGAATTTATAGCGCAGGTCTTGGTATACGATCAGTCACCGATTGTCGCTGCGGTGGTTGTAGTTGGACTAATCGCAGCCGCAATCTCAACAGCAGATTCGCAACTGTTCGCGCTGGGTAGCGAGCTGCGTTCAGGTATATCCAAGCCACAATATCGATCGCTGGCGTTGGTGCGCAGCGCAATCGTCGTATTCGCCTTGTCAGCGCTGGTAGTGTCACTAGTGAGTAATACAAATATCGTTCTATTGGCACGAACCAGTTTTGCTGGAACGGCATTGCTAGCACCCATGATACTGTCGGCTGTGTTTTTTCCGAAGCAACTGCATCGCCTTATTCCGCTACTGACTGGCCTGGGTTTGATCGCATTCCTCGCATCTATTTTCGGCTTGACGGGTGATGCTGTTTGGGGGCTGCGCATGGACCTCCTGATATTCATAGTGGTTGCGCTTGGCACCGCAATAATCCTTATGTTCAGCAATCACTACCTGCCCGATGAGCGAAAAATCATATGAGGGCTTGTTCGTAGTTGAGTTGGCAAAATTACTCGGCGCGCGGCAGTATTCTGGGTATTCGCACGCCGATCGTTTTCTCGGATTCCGTCATGGATTGCTGTCGTCCTTCACCGCGCCTTGATGAACATCACGTGGAAATTTTCGAAGAACTATACGGACCAGATTCCAAACTAGATTCGTAAGCGGATTCGGTTAACGTCTAGGTTAATCGCGCCAGCAAACGTAAAAAAATCTCTTGCTCATCCACGGACAACGGCGCAAGTGTTTCGCTGGATACCTGGCGAGCCGCAGTCTCCAGCGACTCGATTAACTTGAGTCCCTTGGCAGTCAAGATTAGTGCGGATTTTCGTTTATCGGCCGGATCCGTCGTTTTTTGAATCAATTGGCGCTGAACCAGGCGATTCACAATACCCATGATTGTTGCAGGGTCCGTATGCGTGCGCCGACCAAGGAGATTTTGCGATACACAACCTTCATCGCGAATTTTCACCAACGATGTAAATTGCATTGGAGTTAGTCCGCTATCCGTAAGAAGAGCTTGAAAAATGCCACCTGATCGTTGGTGGGCGCGCCGCAGAAGAAACCCGGCTTGTTGTTCGATCGCGTACAACTGATCATCTGCCGTTACAGCTAGCGATGATTTCTCGCCGCCATCTTCTTTTCTACTTGACGTAGATTTGGTCATTTTCTTGCGCCATTCAAATAGGTGCCTCGCATGCCGTAGGTCTAGCATATCCGCTTCTGTTATAGGGCGATTGGCTATTGAAGTAATGTTGCCCTATTCGAGCACGAACGCAGTGGGAAAGTTATTTCTGAGAGACTGCGCTAGTCTGTATTGCCGGGTTTTTCACTAAAGTAGCGATCAAACTTGTCTTTTTCATCTCGATACTCATCGGCATCGGCCGGTGAAACTCCTTTTCGTGTGATGTTTGGCCAGATTTCAGAGTACTTCGTATTTACACCCAACCAGAATTGTTCCGGCGTATCCTCATCGTCCGGTTTGATCGCCTCGAGTGGACACTCGGGCTCGCAGATCCCGCAGTCGATACACTCTTCGGGATGAATAACTAAAAAGTTGTCACCCTCATAGAAGCAATCAACCGGGCATACCTCCACACAATCCATTAATTTGCACTTCACACATGCATCGGTAACGATAAAAGTCACGCAAATCTCCTCAAAAAAAATGACTGATTCGCAACCGCAGTCTATACGACATTACGGCACCGATCAGGCAGTCACGAAACTCTCTAACGTCAGCCGACGAAAGCTCGCTCAATTACAAAACTCCCCGGGGCAGAATTACTGCCTTCTTTAAGCCCATGCTCCTCAAGCATGGAAGCCATATCTTTATTGAATGCCATAGAACCGCAAACCATCACCCTGGCGGTTTGCGGGTTAAATCGATTTCCAACCAACCCCAAATCTTTCGCGAAATCACCAAGCTGTATGCGCTCGGTAATTCTGCCCCGCGTCTTGAACTCGCCACGCGTAACCGTTGGATAGTAAGTAAATCGATCTCGTAACAGCTCTCCAAAGATCTCATCGGCATGAATCTCTTCTTCTAGGAAGTTGCGGTAGGCAAGTTCCTGCTCTTCCCTCACAGTATGCGTGATAATAATCTCGTCGAACTTTTCGTGCGTTTCCGTATCGCGTAAAACAGAAAGAAACGGAGCCAACCCGGTACCGGTTCCGATCATGAATAGACGTTGCCCGGGCCTGAGCGCATCCGTAACCAGTGTGCCGGTTGGCTTCTTACTTAGGAACATATAGTCGCCAACTTTCAGATGCTGCAAGCGGGAAGTTAGGGGCCCTTCCGGCACCTTAACTGAGAAAAATTCGAGGTGCTCCTCCCAGTTAGGGCTCACGATAGAGTAAGCCCTTAATAATGGGCGATCGCCATCTTTTAGCCCAATCATCACGAACTCACCAGAGCGAAAGCGAAAACTATCTGGGCGCTCAATCCGAAAACTAAACAAGCCATTTGTCCAGTGGTGTACCCAGGTGACCCGCTGTAGGAACAGCTTTTTGGCCTCGGCCATGGCCTGTAACTCCGGCAATGTTGCCGATCCTACGGTTTTTTCTTGATTCATCCCAATACCCACATAGGTTCCTCGTCCCTAAACGTCGGGGCGAGAATATCATAGGTACACATATGAACAAATGATCTGATGCCGATAGTCGCCTGCGGATCACTAGAAAGCCACGCTCAACTGAATGTTGCTGCCATGAGTCCCTTTGGATGAGCGATTATCATACGTATATTGATACTGATGGCCTCCTTATTTTGTAGTGATATATAATATTAAATTGGTCTAACTGGCCAAAATAGAAGGCATAATCGATTGAAGGGTGCCGATCTGCGGTAACTTGAGCCATACTGATATTCACGGAGAGCAATTCAGTGAGAACAACAAAAGGCCCCGCGATATTTCTCGCTCAGTTTGTAACGGACGAGGCTCCGTTTAACACGCTGGACAGCATAGCGAAATGGGCCGCCGACCTCGGCTTCAAAGGTTTACAGATCCCAACCTGGGATGAGCGCCTTATTGACCTAGCGCAGGCCGCTAATAGTCGCGCTTATTGCGATGACCTGCGCGCGACGCTCGACAAGCATGGCCTGGAACCGACCGAGCTGTCGACGCACCTGCAGGGCCAACTCGTTGCGGTACACCCCGCTTACGATACATTGTTCGATGCCTTTGCCGCGCCTCACGTTCGTGGCAAACCGGACGCTCGACAGCGGTGGGCCGTTGATCAACTGCTGCTAGCTGCGAGGGCATCTGCCAATCTTGGACTTACGGAGCATGCCACGTTTTCCGGCGCACTGGCCTGGCCCTATCTGTATCCATGGCCACAGCGGCCGGCAGGTCTGGTTGAAACCGCGTTCGATGAGCTCGCAAATCGCTGGTTACCGATTCTTGATGCCTTCGATGAGGCAGGCGTTAATCTTTGCTATGAAATTCACCCCGGCGAAGATTTGCACGACGGCATCACATTCGAAATGTTTCTTGAGCGGGTTAATAATCATCCGCGCTGCAATATGCTGTATGACCCTAGTCACTACGTGCTGCAGGCACTTAACTATGTCGATCACATCGACATCTATCACGAGCGCATCAAGATGTTCCATGTCAAGGATGCTGAACTGAATCCGACTGGCCGTCAGGGTGTTTATGGTGGCTATCAACCGTGGATTGACCGCGCGGGGCGTTTCCGCTCGCTAGGTGACGGTCAGGTCGATTTCAGCGCTATATTCTCGAAGTTTGCACAGTACGATTTTGCCGGCTGGGCCGTTCTCGAATGGGAATGCTGCTTGAAGCACCCCGAAGACGGAGCCCGTGAAGGCGCTAAATTTATCAGTGATCACATTATTCGAGTCACAGAGCGTGCGTTTGATGATTTCGCAGGTGTGGACATTGATGCTGATGCGAATAGATTGCTATTGGGACTCTCTTAAGGATTAAGGTTATGGCAAAAACGTTATCAAATAGAAGGATTCGGTTGGGAATGGTCGGCGGTGGTCAGGACGCACTTATCGGTAATGCGCATCGCATAGCGGCACGATTAGACGACGAATACGAGCTGTGCGCCGGCGCATTATCATCGAACCCGGTACGTGCGATGGCGTCTGCACAAGAAATTGGCCTTCCCACGGATAGGTCTTATGGCAGTTATGCAGAGATGGCAAGTAGCGAAGCTGCCCGCGAAGATGGTATCGATGTCGTGGCAATTGTCACACCGAATGATACGCATCACGCGATCGCAAAAGCCTTTCTTGCCGCCGGCATACACGTCATTTGTGATAAGCCGATGACCGTGACTATTGAAGAAGCTGAGTCTCTTCAAGATGCCGCACGAAGCGCTGGGCGGATTCTGGCGGTGACGTATAACTACACTGGATATGCAATGGTGCGAGAAGCCAGGGAAATTATTGAACGTGGTGACCTCGGCGCAATTCGGGTCGTGCAGGTCCAGTATGCTCAGGACTGGCTCACTGAGCCAATCGAATTAGATGGACAGAAGCAGGCCGCATGGCGTACTGATCCGGCAAAATCAGGTGTAGGCGGCACTATCACTGACATCGGTACACATGCTTATCATCTGGCGTGCTTTGTAAGCGGCCTCAAACTCGAAGCTTTGTGCGCAGATCTCACAACGTTCGTTGATGGACGCCGGCTGGACGACAATGCACACCTGCTGCTGCGTTTCGCAGGTGGAGCCAAGGGTATGTTGTGGGCTAGTCAGGTGGCGGTTGGCAACGAAAATAATGTACGACTTGGCATCTACGGCGATAAAGGCGGCCTTACTTGGCAGCAGGAACAACCCAATGAAATAAGCTTCAGTTTGTTTGGCAAGGCACCGCAACGAATTACGCGCGGCGGCCCATCAGGTCATCCAGCTTCATCCACGAGCATTATAAGAATGCCGAACGGACATCCCGAGGGTTATCTGGAAGGATTCGCAACCATCTATAGCCAAGTAGCCGCTGCAATCCGTGCGGCCAGTGAGGGCAAAGCGCCGGACATTAATGTTTTGTTTCCAACGGGCGACGATGGCAAGGCTGGCGTTGAATTCGTCGATGCCGCTGTTCGCTCAAGTGCAGCCGGTGGCGTATGGGTCGAACTTTAGCTGGTCCTGGTCAGGCCATCACTGACAGCCTGGCCTGACACCCGAATAATTGAGGATTACGAAATTGGCAGATAATCGAACACACCTTACAAGGCGGACCGCTATCAAGGGCGCCGTGGCATTGCTTGGCGGCACGCTAACCACAGCGCAGCTTGGCCTGCTGGGCAACTCGTTTGCCGCTATCGCCGAAGACGCATCGCCTCGTTTCCTCTGCCCGAAACAATTTACAATGCTTAGCCGCATTGCGGACCTGATTATTCCCGAGACCGATACGGCGGGGGCGCTGGGTGTCGGCGCACCTCATTTCATCGATATGATGCTGGCGGACTGGGCGTCTCCGCAACGGCAGGCGGAGTATGTCGCGGGCCTTGATAGCATTGACGTGCGTGCCCGCGATGCCGGAGCAAGCAGTTTTTTGGCCAGCACGACTGAGCAGCAGATGGTTTTGCTACGCGCGCTTGATAATGAGTTCTTTGCCGAACACTCCACGGATCCATTTTTTGGGGTACTCAAGAAAATGGTGCTATTCGCTTACTACTCGTCCGAAATTGGGGCGACGGTTGAGCTGAGATTTCAGCGTATTCCCGGAGACTATCTCCCGTGCGTGCCAATGGCGGATGACAGCCATGCGTGGTTTTGGAGCCAATACAACTATGCCCTCTGAAATTTCGAACGATTTCGACGCGATTGTCGTAGGCTCCGGTATTTCCGGCGGCTGGGCGGCGAAAGAGCTGACCGAACGTGGCCTCAAGGTACTGTTGCTCGAGCGAGGACGTAACGTCACGCATCGCCAGGACTATGTAACGGAAGGAAAAGCAGCCTGGGAAATGCCCTATGCTGGCCAGATACCCGAGTCGCTGACCGAGAGTGATTATGCCGTACAGAATCAATGCTACGCATTCTCCGACTACACGAAACACTTTTTCGTCAACGACCGCGAGAACCCCTACGCGACGCCGGATAATAAGCCGTTTTCCTGGATCCGCGGCCATCAGCTGGGCGGTCGCTCCCTGCTCTGGCATCGGCACAGTTATCGTCTAAGTGCCCTCGATTTCGAAGCCAATAAACTCGATGGTCACGGTACCGATTGGCCGATTCGTTACAAAGATCTGGCTCCTTGGTACGACCACGCAGAAAATTTTGCAGGCATCAGTGGATCGCACGAAGGATTATCACAACTTCCTGATGGTGTCTTCCAGCCGCCGTTCCCGATGAATTGTGTCGAAAAAGATATTAAAAAGAACATTGAGGCTGCGTTTCCCGACCGTAAACTAATCATGGGCCGCGTGGCGCATCTGACCGAACCCACTAAAGAGCAAATAGCGCTGGGTCGCTCACGTTGTATGAATCGCGATGAATGTCAGCGTGGCTGCTCGTTTGGTGCCTATTTCTCCAGTTTATCGGCGACGCTTCCGGCGGCCAATCGAACCGGTAACCTGACCACGGTTACCGACGCTGTCGTGGACAGCGTTATCTATGATAGCGACAGCAATCGTGCGTCCGGCGTCCGAGTCGTTGACGCCAATAACCACGAACACCGCAGCTATGGTGCTCGACTCGTGTTCCTCTGCGCATCGACGCTTGGTACTACGCAGATCATGCTCAACTCAACATCAGAGCGTTTTCCCAATGGGATAGCCAATTCCAGCGGTACCCTCGGCCGCTACTTGATGGATCATATTGGTGGCGTGGGAGCAAGTGGCGTCTTTCCAGGCCATCAGGATATGTACGATGCTGGACGACGGGGTGGGGGTCTCTACTTACCCCGGTTTCGCAATGTTATGGATAAAGACGAGCGTTTCCTGCGTGGCTTCGGCTATCAGGGCGGCGCTTATCGATCAAGCTGGTCGCGCGGCAATAACACTCCAGGCATCGGCATTGATTTTAAGGCCGCACTTCAGCGGCCCGGCCCATGGACTTTCGACATGGTTGGTTTCGGCGAAATGTTGCCGGATGAACGGAATCATGTGCGACTTAGTAAGAAGAACAAGGATTCCTGGGGCATGCCCATTCTGGAGATCGACTGCGAACATCGTGAAAATGAACTTGCGATGTTCGACGCGATCGCAGCCGACGCGGAGGAGTTACTGAATGCGGCGGGGCTAACCGACATCAGTGTGAATCAGGACAAAGCGGCACCAGGATTAATGATCCATGAAATGGGAACGGCACGAATGGGTCATGATCCAAAGACATCGGTTTTGAACAAGTTCAACCAGGCTCATGATGTGCCGAACTTATTTGTAACCGACGGCTCCGCGATGACCTCGTCCGCCTGCCAGAATCCATCACTCACCTACATGGCGCTAACGGCGCGTGCGGCGGCAGCAGCCGTTGAAATGCTTCAGGAAGGAAAATTATGAAACGCAGAGAGTTGTTAAAAGGGATGGCGGCTATATCAGTAAGTCCAATACTAACGTCGTGTGCACCAGCAGAAAAAGCGGCGACTAAGAGGCGCCTTGATAAGGTTGGCATCCAGCTTTACACGGTGCGCGACCGAATGGCCGCTGACGTGCCTGACACTCTTGCTCAACTTGTCGACATTGGCTATCGGGAGGTGGAATTTGCCGGCTACTTCGACCACAGTCCGAAAGATATTCGGACATTTCTGGATGACCTCGGACTAAGCGCGCCCTCCGCACATACGATGTTGCAACCGATGCGTGAAACGCCTGAACAACTGATTGAGAATGCTCTTGTCGTAGGCCATCAATATCTTGTGCTGGCCGGGCTGCGACCGGAGGAGCGCGCCACGCTTGACGACTACCGGCAACACGCTAACCTGATCAACGAGTTTGCCGAGCAATGTCATGCTGCGGGATTGAAGTTCGCGTATCACAATCACGACTATGAGTTCGGAAATCTGGATGGGATACGTCCGATGGATTTGTTGCTGGCCGAGACCGAGCCATCGCATATGCAGGTCGAAATTGACCTGTATTGGATCAAAAAAGCCGGGGCCGATCCGTTTTCGTACTTCGAAAAACATCCAGGCCGCTTCCCACTTTGCCACGTAAAGGACATGGCAGCGGACGGTTCAATGGTAGATGTGGGCGCTGGCGGAATCGATTTCTCGGCATTATTCGCTGCAAGTGACCTGTCCGGATTTCGTCATTATTACGTCGAGCACGACCACGAGCATGGCGACGTGGTTGATACATTGGAGAGCGCTGCAAACAGTTATTCTGCTGTCTCAAAGCTGGAGTTTTGACGATTATTCACTCAGCTCTATGCGTGCAGAGCCTGATTATTTACTCCAACACTTGAGGTGATGATATGAAAAAGCTGGTCGTAGTGGGCTCTTCCAATACCGACATGATCATCCAGGTACCACATATCCCGGCGCCAGGCGAAACGATAATGGGCAGCGAATTTCTGACCGCTGCAGGTGGCAAGGGAGCCAATCAAGCCGTGGCCGCGGCCCGGGTCGGCGGAAATGTCAGCCTGGTGGCTTGCGTCGGCGCTGACATGTTCGGCGAGCAGGCTTTGGCGGGCTTCGTAAGCGACGGGATTAATACGGATCATTGCCGAGTGGATGACAGCGCGCCATCGGGAGTCGCACAGATCTTGGTTGCTGACAGTGGTGAAAACAGCATTGCCGTAGCACCCGGTGCTAATTTCCTGTTGAGTCCGCAATGCATCGTCGCGGCGGGAAATCTGCTGAACGACGCCGCAGTTGTTTTGATGCAGCTGGAGATTCCGCTCGATACGGTACTCGAGGGTGCTCGCCTCGCTCATGCGGGCGGTGCCAAAGTTATCCTCAATCCGGCACCCGCCTGTGTACTGCCGGATGAGATCTTCCCACTGCTCGATTTACTTACACCCAATGAGTCTGAAATAGAACTCCTGACCGGCATTAGCGTTACCGACGAAAATAGTATGGCCGCTGCGGCGTCCGTCTTACATGAGCGCGGTGTGTTAGTCGTGCTGCTGACCCGTGGCTCGCAAGGTGTTTTCTTGTCAGAAAAGCAGGGCGACGAAATACGGACTAGCGCTTTTCCGGCTTTCCCAGTTGTGCCTATTGATACGACAGCAGCTGGCGACGTGTTCAATGGCTGCCTCGCAGTCGGTCTGGCCGGTGGCCATCCGCTGGCTGAATCAATCGAATTCGCCCAAGCCGCGGCTGCGATCTCGGTGCAGACTTTGGGTGCACAGACCAGTGCGCCGGCCCGGGAGGCGGTTAAAGAATTCCTACGATTGGCGTGAGGTTTATTTTAATAGCGAGAGTGATATAAGTGGGGGGGGGTGTGACTTTTAATTGTTAGTGGAGCGGTCATACTCGGACACAGACAAAGCCTGCGTGCCAATAATGGCTCGCTGATTATAGTCAGCCTAGTGGTTTGGGTACCGGGATGGGTGCTGCGTAGCTACGCAGCGAGTCAGTTTACTCGCCTACGCGCTTTTTTCATTTTTCTTGGCTTTCTTCGCGGCTTTTTTCTCTTTTGGGGTCATACGCGGTTGTTTCTTCGCTTCTTTGTTGCTCTTCTGTTCTTTACCCATGACGTTTGCCCCAGTGTGAGATCGAATTCGCGGCCTTTATCGGGGATATAGTACGCCAGCACACTCTTGATTGTTCGACTGTATTTCGATTGAGCTTGCAAGCAGAGTAACGTCCTAGATAACTATCAGTGCCCACGCTGCAGTAGAATAATGGTCAAGTGGTTGATCCAAACCATCCTGACATCAGTTTTGGAACTCGTAGCTCTTGTAACGGCCCCTACCTCGATACTGGCCAACTGTGTAACTTATCTTCGAGCGGAATATTGGGGGTTCTTCAAGGGCTTCGTAAACCCACCAGCGCGGCATCAATGAGATCCAAAGGTATGCTGAACCGGATTCTTCGGATGAGTGCGGCGCGTATTCTTCGTTTCGACGCGGTATGTGCTCGCAAGTCGAGATTCTTGTAAGAGTGTGCGAGAGTTTCGGCGCGAGACATTAGCTCAGTCGGATCGACTAGTTCGTCGAAAAACCCGGCGTCTTTAGCGGATTCGACATCGAAGTATTCGGACAGAGTGACAGCCCGCTGGAAGGCTGCTGGGTCGAGTCGGTGCCGTAACGTCGCCGCGGCAACGCGTGGCATGGTCATGCCGATAGCTACCTCGTTTGCAGCAATCTTAAAATCGCCGCGGCTACCGATCACATAGTCAGTCGACAACATAAGAAAAACACCCATCGCCAGCGAGTGGCCGTTGCAGGCTGCAATGACCGGGTAGGGATAACCCATGACGCGGGCAGTCAAGCCATAGCCGGCGCGTAACATTCGCAGCGCATTGAGGCCTCCACTCTTCATAACGTGAAGGTCAAATCCAGCTGAGAAGACGGCTTCCCGACCGGTAATTATTACTGTGGCGCCGGCAGATTCGGCCCGATCAAATGCCCGGTAAATATCACGCAAGACCTGCGGTGATAAAGCATTGCGTTTGCCATCATCAATACGAATAGTGGCCACGTTGTCCTGTAAACTGAATTGAACGAGCTTATCCATCATAAAATCCTACCTATCAAGTAGTTTAGCGCAAGCACGAGCAGCGTCCGTGCAGTAAGAGGTCCTGCTCAATTCCTTGGCAGCGCCGATAATTACTATTGGCGAATGTATGCCCGCGCCTACTGCTTGCCTCTGCGCTCGGTTTTTTGCTCAGGGGCCATTCATCACTCGATTAACTCTCTTTGCTAAAACCAGCTAGCTCGGTCGCTGCTACCATTTCCTGGTGCAGGCCTGGCGCCATCAGATGCGCACCGGAGACACCGATAATCTCGCTGGCTTGTTGCATTAGTTCGGCGCAGATACGAACGCCTTCATCGCGAGGTTCGCTCGCTGTTTCCATGCGCCGTATGACGCTGTCCGGCATGATCGTGCCGAATAAATTGTCTCGCATCCATGTTGCACCTTTAGCTGAACGCAGTGGTCCGAGGCCAACAATGAAGTATAGCTTTTCGTTTACACCGTGCTCGACGAGCCTTCGCATATAGCGACTGAGGATATCCATGTCATAGCAATATTGAGTTTGCACGAAGCGAGCGCCGGCCGCGTGCTTCTCCATCAATCTGTCCGGTGTCCAGTCGTCAGTAGGGTCACATGGCGCATCCGCCGCAGCCGGGAAAAAGTTTGGGGCTGTGCTCAGTTCCGCTCCCGATAACGTGGTCTTTTCTTCGCTCATCGTACGCATTACTGTCAACAAGTCCCTGGAGTTGAAGTCGAAAACACCCTTGGCATCTTTGTTGTCCCCAGCGTCTACGTTATCGCCAGCGAGTGCCAGCACGTTACTGATACCGAAAGCAGCAGCGCCGAGCAAGTCACTCTGGATCGCTATTCGATTCCGATCGCGGCAAGTCATTTGCATGATCGGTTCTACGTTTATTTGCTTGAGATGGATAGCGGCGGCAAGGCTGGACATACGGACTCGGGCACCGGCTCCATCTGTCAGATTTACGGCTGAAACGGCAGGCTTCAGTATCTCAGCAGCTGCAGTCAGCGAATCAAAATCAGCACCACGAGGGGGCGTAATTTCAGCGGTCACGGTAAATCGGCCAGATTCCAGATCTTTTTGTAATGGGTTTGTCATATTCAACTTGTAGTATCGTGGTTGGATAAAACCACAGGCTAACCAAATTTAGGATGGTATGTTTAAGGACTATAATGCCATTTCATATGGTCATATGCGATTCATTGTGCGATCGGCTAACGCACGTTAGGGTACTGTTTTTTGATTGAGAGTCGTTTATTATGCCGATCCTATTTTTTTTCCATGAAACCTAGCCTGTTATGGCACTAAAAAATTCACCATATCTTCAAATAACCTTGCTTTGCATTCTAGCGCTTGGACAAACACCAGTTCTGTCAGCGACTCTCAACGAGAGGCCTGTACTTCAAAGTGGGGAGATGGCAAGTGAGCCACTTCTAGATGGCACCGTGTTTGGTGATCCGGCCTGGGCGGAACTAACTCCAGCGAGTGGCTTCCAGCAAATTCAGCCTGATGATGGATCTCCTGCGACGCAAAAAACGGAAGTGTATGTTGGCTTCTTAGATGACGCTTTATACATCGGAATGATCGCATACGATGATGCCCCAGATGACATACTCGTTACTGATAGTCGTCGCGACTCCGAACTAGGTGACACAGATAGTTTTCAGCTAATCATTGATGGTCTTCGAGACGGTCAAAATGGTTATATATTTGGCACTAACCCAGCGGGTATTCAATACGATGGTCAAGTAACCCGTGAAGGCGCAGGCGGTGCGATGGGCTCTGGAGGCGGCGGCTTCAATCTGAACTGGGATGGTTCTTGGGAAGTTGCAACCACCATAAGCGATATTGGTTGGAGTGCTGAGATGCGAATCCCATTCAGCACCCTGCGATATGGTCGTGGTGATATACAAACATGGGGAATAAATTTCCAACGAAATATTCGTCGAAATAATGAAATAGTTTTTTGGGCTCCTTTGTCTAAGCAACACAAGTTGTACCGTCTATCTGAGGCTGGTAGCGTTACTGGATTAGAGCCATCTAAACTACGTAATTTGCAAATTTCACCCTACTTTCTTGGCCAGTCTGAACAAGCTGGTGGCGTAGCTGGCACACAAAGCAGCACCGAAGTTGGTTTCGACATCAAGTATTCGATTACACCAAGCCTCACGTTGGACGCGACCTATAACACTGACTTTGCCCAGGTTGAGGCTGATGAACAACAAATGAATCTGGATAGATTCAGCCTCTTCTTTAAAGAAAAACGACCTTTTTTCCTTGAAAATGCCGCACAGTTTTCTGTGGGTGATGAGCGGGCAGTTCAGATGTTTTTCAGTCGGCGTATCGGCATTAGTAGTGGAGGTGATCAGCTACCAATCGTGGGCGGAGCACGGTTATCGGGGAAGATCGCCGGTAACACGAATGTGGGTTTTCTTCACATGCATTCGGAGGCCGTTGCAGGTGTTGCACCGGGTAATAAGTTCACGGTTGCAAGAGTAAATCAGGAGCTACCCAGCCGTTCATCTATCGGCTTCATGTACGTCGGTCGTGATGGAGATGGTTCTCATCTTGTTGCACCCGGTGAGGACAAGAATCAGACTTATTCTGTGGATGGTCGTTGGGGTATTGGTGAGAATCTGATGCTAGAAGGCTGGGCTGCAAAAACAGCAACACCTGGGCTGGATGGTCGTGATGAAGCGTTTTCTGCTAAAGCGATTTATAACTCGAGTGAGTGGCTGAACCGATTCGAGTACGGTCAGGTCGGTGAGGACTTCAATCCTGAGGCCGGCTTTCTTAAGCGTTCGAACTATCGACGTATGACAGCATTGGTTCTGCGCAGAATTCGGCCGAAAGATAAATGGGGGTTACTTGAGGTAAGACCACATATTTCTTATACCAGTTACTGGGATTTCGACGGCTTTCATGAGACTGGTTTTTTGCACGTGGACAATCATTGGGAGTTTCGTAACGGCTACAGAGTTGATACTGGCATGAATTTCACTCGTGAAGGCGTGCATACTGCTTTTGATATTGTTGACGGAGTCACCATTCAGCCGGGTACTTATGACCATACTGAAGTCCAGGTTCGGTTTAATACCAATAAAGCCGCGCCTCTTAGCTTACAAAGCGTAACGTATGTAGGTGGTCAGTTCGGCGGTAATCGTATTGCCGTTAAGTCGAGTGTTATTTATAGGATTGGAGATTCATTTAGATCTGAGCTGACTTATAACTACAACAAATATGATCTTCCAGTGCCTGGGGGGCAATTTAACGCTAACCTTACACAACTGCGTTTATCCTATGCATTTACACCTAAGATTCTGTTGCAAACGTTGGTTCAGTACAATCAAGTAAAGGATACACTTGGTACGAATTTTCGCTTTTCATGGTTACAGACTGCAAATTCCGGCTTCTTTCTTGTCTACAACGAAGTTGACGAACGAGGTATCGGTGCAAATCCGAGAGGTAAAGAGGTAATCATTAAGTACAGTCATATATTTGATGTTTTTAATTGACGCTCTGTATTGGGTGAGCCTGCCTTCAAGAAAAGACATATAATAGAGCCGCTCCGGACTACCGGGAAGTGTCGGCAAATTGTCACTCTTGCCCGTAATGCATTGATGGCTTCCTCGGCCGTTGTCCACCAGCTGGGATCAAGCGTCGTGAAATTGTCAGTCTGCGGTTCCTGAGGGGCGGAACAGGCGACGAGTAGACTTAATAAGTAGGTAGCTAATTTACAGAGTTCTCCCGGGTTCCGTAGTAGACGAATACCACGCTACGGATAGTGCTAAAATTCCCTGCTACCGAAAATTCTGGATCCCCGCATGACCAAGCCCAAGATCGCGACGCCATCGTTTCGCGATATGAATATCGCTGAACCCTTTTTGGCCGTTTTGGATGAGATCGGCTATGAAACACCGACGCCAATTCAGGCGCAGGCAATTCCACATCTGCTGCAAGGCCTCGATCTTTTAGGTCATGCCCCAACGGGCACCGGAAAAACGGCAGCCTTCGCGCTACCGTTGCTGTCGCGGCTCAATATGGACGACAAAAACGTTCAGGTGATGACGCTAACACCGACTCGTGAGCTCGCGATTCAGGTTGCAGAGGCTTTTCAACGCTACGCCTCGCATCTCAAAGGTTTTCATGTATTGCCGATTTACGGTGGCCAGGAATACTCGGGTCAAATTCGAGCATTGAAGCGTGGGGTTCAGGTTGTAGTCGGAACGCCCGGGCGCGTCATGGATCATATGCGCAAAGGCACCCTAAAATTGGGCGGATTGCAGGCGCTGGTTCTCGACGAAGCTGATGAAATGCTGCGCATGGGCTTCATTGATGAGGTTCAGTGGATTCTGGACCAGACACCGGAAAAACGGCAAATGGCCTTATTTTCGGCAACCATGCCAAAAGAAGTCGAACGCATAGCGCGCCGCCACTTGAACAATCCACAGGAAGTTTCGATTAAAGCTCGAACCGCAACAGCCGAGACCATTCGGCAGCGGTACTGGCAGGTCAGCGGCTTGCACAAACTGGACGCACTGACGCGAATCCTTGAGGTCGAGGACTTCGAAGCGATCCTGATGTTCGTGCGAACCAAGACGGCGACAACAGAGCTTGCTGAGAAACTGGAGGCGCGAGGTTATTCGGCCGCAGCCATGAACGGCGATATGGCGCAGGCGCACCGTGAACAAACAGTCGAACGATTAAAGCGCGGCTCGCTTGATATTCTTGTGGCAACGGACGTCGCTGCACGCGGACTCGACGTCGAAAGAATCAGTCACGTTGTGAACTACGACATTCCCTACGATACGGAGGCGTATATTCATCGAATCGGGCGTACCGGTCGGGCAGGTCGATCAGGCGAAGCAATCCTGTTCGTTGCACCGCGGGAGCGACGGATGCTTTCCGCCATCGAGCGAGCGACCCGGCAAAAAATAGAACGCCTTCAGTTGCCGACGACAGAGACTGTTAACAACAAGCGCATTGCTGACTTTAAACAGAAAATTAGCGACACGTTGGCAGGTGGCGAAATGACCTTCATGCAGAACCTTGTTGAGCAGTATCGAAACGAGCACGATGTTCCTGCCCTAGATATTGCGGCTGCTCTTGCGAAAATGTCGATCGGCGATAAGCCACTCTTGTTGAGTGCAGACAAGGAACGAAAGGCACGCGACTTTGATAAGGAGTCAGCGCCTCGAGGAAAAAAACGCCACGACAGAACGATACCTGAGCTTGATTCGGACAAGCAGCGATATCGTATCGAGGTTGGCCATGAGCATGGTGTTAAGCCTGGTAATATTGTCGGCGCAATAGCGAATGAGGCAGGGCTGGCGGGTGACCATATCGGTAGTATTTCTATTGATCAGGAGTTCAGTCTTGTTGACTTGCCAGCGGGTATGCCAAAGGACATCTTTATGGACCTGAGAAAGGTCAGAGTGTGTGGCCGGCCGATGAATATTTCGATATATGGCAAGGCTGAAAAGCCGAGTCGGAGTTCACCAGGCAAGAAAGACTCTGGCAAGAAAGACTTCGGCAAGAAAGACTCTGGCAAGAAAGACTTCGGCAAGAAAGACTCTGGCAAGAAAAACTTTGGTAATAAAACGTCTGGCAAGAAGGCTCCGGGAAAGAAAGCCCCAAGCAAAAGAACCGCGGGTAAGCTGTCGCTGGGCAGTAAGGCCTCCGCGAAAGCGAAGCACAGAAAAGGAACAGATTGATGCACGCGCAAATCTTCAAGTTGGTGACAAGCGGCATCGTTGCTGGACTATTATTCAGCTCCGTAGTTGCTGACGAAATTACCGTCATAAAAGTGGGTTCATTATTTGACTTGCGTAGCGGTAAAGTTATCCAAGGCGCGGTAACTGCCGTCAAAGACGACAGGATCACGGCTGTCGGTGGCCCCAATACAGAAATTCCCGCCGACGCAGCGGTCGTCATCGCCGTACACGGCGATCCACTGACCGATATTCCAGAAATGGAAGATGTCGACTTCGTCATGAAAGGCGGAGTTGTTTACAAGGATAAGTAACAGAACGATGTCTGACTCGACTGACTTCAGCCTGCTCAAATTAAGATCGGAGCTGCTGGGAAACCTCACCGATCTTAATTACAACGAGATGACGTTGGTGCAAGCAGAGACATTGCCTCTGCTGATCGACGGGCGCGACGTACTCGCGCGAGCCAAGACGGGAAGCGGTAAGACCGCAGCTTTCGGCCTTGGACTGCTGAACAAACTGAACGTTGATTTATTCAAGGTGCAAGCACTCGTGCTCTGTCCAACACGTGAGCTCGCTGACCAGGTCGCAAAAGAGATTCGGCGACTGGCGCGCAGAATTCCGAACATCAAGATACTCAGCGTGTGCGGTGGCGCTCCATTGCGAGACCAAATAGCTTCTTTGCAACGCAGTCCGCATATCATCGTCGGTACGCCGGGGCGTGTTCATAAACACCTGCGTAGTGGCACCCTCAATCTGGATCAATTGCAGACCTTCGTTCTTGATGAAGCGGACCGCATGCTGGATATGGGATTTATGAATGAGCTCGATGCGATACTTGCATTCGTACCCGACGAGCGCCAAACCGTGTTATTCAGCGCGACATATCCGGAGGCAATTGCCGATATTAGCGCTCGAGTGCAGTGCGAGCCGCAAACAGTAGACGTCACTGAAGATGAGCGGCCTGCACAAATTTCGCAGACATGGTGCACGGTTACTCGTGAGAATCGTAATGCCGAATTGGTTCGCGTGTTACGAGCCTGGGGTGGAACCCTGAATTTGGTGTTCTGCAATACTAAGATAGATTGTGCCGAAGTCACTGAACATCTTCGAGTAGAGGGAATAGTTGCCGTTGCCTTGCACGGTGATCTGGACCAGACACAGCGAAATCAGGTTCTGGTTCGATTCTCGAACCGCAGTGCGAGCGTGCTAATCGCGACGGATGTTGCGGCACGCGGACTCGATGTGAAAGACATCGATGCGGTTTTCAATTATGAACTGCCGCAGCAAGCAGAAATTTATGTGCATCGAATTGGAAGAACCGGTCGTGCCGGAAAGACCGGCGTTGCAGTAAGCCTGGTCGAAGATCGGGAAATATGGCGCCTTGAAGAAATTGAGAAGGCATTGCCGGATGCCGTTTTGCAGCAACGCGGCATTCCGGATGCGAAGCGTGGCGATGATTCTTTGGTTCCACTGATGACTACTGTGCAAATAAGTGGTGGACGAAAAAACAAGCTCCGCCCCGGAGACTTATTAGGTGCGCTTACAGCGCAGGGTGGAATTCCGGGCAGCGCGGTTGGTTCGATCGACTTGTTCGACGCTTACTGTTACGTCGCAATAGAGAATGCACATGTCGCAAAGGCATTGCACCAACTTGGTGACCGGCCGATAAAGGGACGTAAATATCGGGCTCGAGCGCGAAAGTAAGAAATGATGTGCTGAACTTCTTGCGACATAACATTCGCTGGATAGCAGGCGGATTCACGCTCACCTTTTTCTCGAGTTTCGGACAGACCTATTTTATCTCCGTATCGATTTCAGAGTGGCGAGAAGCATTCGACCTGAGTCACGGTGAATTCGGTCGTCTCTATATGTTTGCGACCTTAGCGAGTGCGGCATGCCTGCCGTTTATCGGCAAGCTTATTGACTCTATTCCGGCACACAGGATGATCGCAGTAGTTATTCCGGTCTTGTCGGTCGCAGCGGCACTGGCTGGTTTTGCGGCATCACTCTGGATGTTGGTAGTTGCGATTTTTCTGCTCAGGTTATTCGGCCAGGGAATGATGACACATATAGCATTGACCACAACGGGTCGCTGGTTTTCTGCCGAGCGCGGTCGCGCCGTGTCATTGGTCGTACTGGGAAATCAGGTTGGTGAAGCAACGATTCCACTGGTTTTCTCGGTTGTGGCTATCGCGTATGGTCATCAAACCGGTTGGTATCTTGGTGCCGCAGCATTGCTGCTTATTGGGCTGCCATTTTCATTCTGGGCATACAGCGTTCCGCGGGAACCGCATGGCTGCAGCGCCAGCGATAGTAAGTCAGACCGACATGTCCGCAATTGGACTCGCAGCGAAGTCATGCGGGACCCAGTTTTCTGGGCATTGCTGACTGGTGTGCTGGCCCCCGGATTTATTGGCACGACGATCTTTTACCACCAGAATTATCTGACGGAGCTCAATGGCTGGCCACCGCAACTGTTTGTACAGTCATTGATTACCCTATCTACGATGACGGTGATTTTCACTTTGATATCGGGCGCGGTGATCAATAAATTCGGTGCGAGGGTAATGCTGCCATACTTTCTCATCCCGTTGGCGATTGCTTGTTTCTTGTTAGCGGCAAGCGGGCCGGCACTGAGTGTCTATGTAGTAATGGTGTTCCTGGGCATCAGTTACGGTATTTCATGGACATTATTTGGATCACTGTGGCCTGAAATTTACGGAACGACACATCTTGGATCAATTCGCGCCATAACCGTTTCCGCCATAGTATTCGCCACGGCTGCTGGTCCGGGGCTTACAGGAACACTTATCGATTTCGGAATCACACTGCCGAGGCAAATGAATTATTTCGGCAGTTATTGTTTGATGGCGGTAGTTGTAATGACCATCGCGGCCGTTCTCCTGAAGCGGCGGATTAATCCAGGGGACAGCGACGAACTATTTCAAGATTAGTTTTTCATCGATAGGCACAAAGCGGCTTGCCGGTCCGATGAGTTGGTTAGACGTCAACGCTCGAACGCCATAGACCTCTGACTGTGTTCTGAATCGATCCCGAATACGATCAAGCAAAATCCCGAAATCGCCATCGCCCGACGCAAGAACAATCGTATCGCATTGATTGGCTGCTTCGAATACATCTAGTGCGATGCCAACATCCCAGTCGGCCTTCGCTGTTCCATCGCGGCGCTTTAATACGGCTTTGAGTTGAACGTCAAAACCAATTGCTCTGAGAATGTTCTGAAACTGTATTTGTTTGGCGTCGCCACGATCTGTGGCATAGGCGTACGCACATACAACATCACGATCCTTGGTTACTTGAGCCCAAAACTTGTTGTAGTCGAAATTGCCCTGATAGGTCTGGCGACAGGTGTAATAGATGTTTTGAACATCGACAAAAATGCCGACCTTCTCCGAGCCCTTGTCAGCTTTATGCAACGTGCGATCTCTCGTCAGAAATCTGCGCGCGCAGATATTCGTCATAGGTACCGCGGAAGTCGACGATACCGTTCGGTGTCATATCGATGATTCGCGTTGCGAGTGATGATACGAAATCACGATCATGACTGATAAAGATCAAGGTTCCCGGATAATTTTCCAATGCGAGATTGAGTGCCTCGATAGACTCCATATCAAGGTGATTGGTTGGTTCATCCATGACGATGACGTTCGGTTTCTGCAAAATTATTTTGCCGAACATGAGCCTGCGCTGCTCACCACCAGATACGACTTTCACAGATTTTTCGCTGTCATCTCTTGAGAACAGCATGCGCCCCAGCGTTCCACGCAGCATCTGCTCATCGGCGCCTTTTGGCTGCCATTGAGTGATCCAGTCGAACAGTGTCATGTCGGTCTCGAACTCCGGCGTGTTGTCCTGAGCAAAGACCCCAGTGGATGCATTTTCAGACCACTTGACCTCACCCGTGTCGACGTCGATTTCTTGCAGTAGAGCTCGGGCGAGCGTTGTCTTGCCAATTCCGTTCTGACCGAGAATGGCTAGGCGCGCCCCAGCGTCGATTGTCAGATCAAGATTCTCAAACAAAGGACCTGCATCGAAGCCTTTGCTGATGCCAGTCGCTTCGACCGCAATACGTCGCAGCGGTTTGTTCTGCTCAAAGCGAATGTATGGGCTGACTCGGCTGGATGGCTTGATATCCTCGAGCTTAATCTTTTCGAGCTGTCTTGCGCGCGACGTCGCCTGACGCGCCTTTGATGCGTTCGCAGAAAAGCGACTGACAAACGCCTGAAGTTCGGCCATTTTGACTTTCTTCTTAGCGTTGTCGGCATACATGCGCTCGCGTGCCTGCGTTGCCGCGGTCATGTATTCGTCATAGTTGCCGGGGAAAACCTGCAATTTGCCGTAGTCGAGATCAGCCATGTGTGTGCACACGCTGTTCAGGAAGTGGCGATCATGCGAGATGATGATCATCGTGGACTTGCTACCCTCCAGGAATTCTTCCAGCCAGCGAATGGTGTTGATATCAAGATTGTTGGTGGGCTCGTCGAGCAACAATACATCCGGGTCCGAGAACAGAGCCTGAGCCAGCAGGACCCGAAGCTTCCAGCCCGGCGCTACGGCGCTCATCGGACCATAGTGCTGACTGACAGGAATGCCGATACCTACCAGTAATTCGCCCGCTCTGGATTCGGCCGAATAGCCATCTAGTTCCGCAAATTCGACTTCGAGGTCCGCAACCTGCATGCCTTCCTCGTCGCTCATTTCTGGCAGAGAGTAAAGGCGCTCCCGTTCCTGCGACACCCGCCATAGCCGGTTATAGCCCATGATGACGGCATCGATAACCCGGTATTCCTCATAGGCGAACTGGTCCTGCGACAACTGTCCGACTCGAGCATTCGGATCGACAGAAACATTGCCAACACTGGGCTCCAGCTGGCCAGCCAGAATTTTCATCAGAGTCGATTTACCACAGCCGTTCGCTCCGATAAGGCCATAGCGATTGCCATTGCCGAAGGTGACGGAAACATTTTCGAACAGGGGTTTAGCGCCGAACTGAATCGACAAATTTGCTGCAGAGATCAACGGAGTGCACCAATTAAAGGGGCCGGGCGGCGTAAAATGCTGTCCGGCTAGTGTTTGGGCGGCGGATCATAGCAAAAATGTCGCTGCTTGGGGTAGCTGGAAGTTTGACTGTTTTGCACGACAGTTGGTGATTTCAACTATCATGGCATACATGTTCACACTGACTGATAGCTGATTCATGGCGCGTAAGTGCAAGGCGGTTATTGACCTCGATGCGATACGGGCAAATTACGCGATAGCCTGCGATCTAGCACCAGACTCCAGATCAATTGCGGTAATTAAAGCAGATGCTTACGGCCATGGGGCCGTGGAGGTCATGCGTGCACTTGAGGGGGTCGCACCGGCGTTTGCTGTCGCGATCATCGATGAAGCTTTGGAACTACGAGATGCCGGTCTCACCAAGATGATACTGGTGATGGAGGGCGTCGACGGTATCGCCGACCTTGAAAGCGCTGCAAGGAATAATCTGACTATTGTGGTGCACAGCGAGTCGCAGCTACAGGACCTGGAGCAAGCTACGCTTTCGAATCCCGTAAGTGTATGGCTAAAAGTCGACACGGGTATGCATAGATTAGGTATAGATCCTGATGGGGTAGAGGACGCAGTGATGCAGCTTCGTGCCAGCAAGAACTGTGATCTTCCGCTAGTTGTCTGCACACACCTCGCTTCATCGGAAGACCCTAACAGCAAGGCGATGGACAAACAGATCGAGACATTCGACCGCTCTGTCATCAACCTGGATGTTCTTGAAAGCATCGCCAATTCGGGTGGAATACTTGCCGCAGCTAAGAGCCATCGGGATTGGAATCGACCTGGATATCTGCTCTATGGCAACACGCCTTTTGGTGACGCGAGGGAAAGCGCGAGTGACTTGCGGCCGGCGATGACCCTGCAGTCCGAAGTGATTGCGATTCGCGAGGTGCCAGCGACCGAGTCTGTTGGTTATGGCGGACGATGGACGGCGACTGGCAGAGCAACAATCGCGACCGTCGCGATTGGTTATGCGGATGGTTATCCACGTCATGCAGCCGACGGAACGCCAACATTGGTAAACGGTCAGATCGCACCGCTCGCAGGTGCCGTCTCAATGGATATGATCACTGTTGATGTCACGGAGTTGGACGGAGTGAAAATTGGCGACCCAGTTATCCTCTGGGGACCGGATCTTTCTGTCAATCGGGTAGCGTCTGCATCGGGCACGATCGGTTACGAGTTGTTGACAGGATTGATGCCGCGTGTACCTCGTCGATATTTGAAATAGGCCTTGCGCCAATCATTCTACTGGCGGAATTGAGAAGGTGTCGGTGTCGCCGTCATAGTGGGGTATATGGCGATATCATCGTGGGCGGTATGCTCGCATCTATCTACTACGTTGATGCGAAACCGAATGAGCGAGAAATAATCGTCGAAGCCTGACCTACGTGACTAGTGCTTATGTCCATGGCGGAATAGGACGACATGTATCAGTGACCCAGAAATGAAGGCCTGTAACAAAGCGAGAGTTCGTGTCTCGGCTAAATCGAACAATGACGCGCCGATGAGAAATCCAGCAACCGTCGACAGAATTACGAGCGCGAACAATACGGTAGTGACGGTTATGCCGAAATTTGGTCGGGCGATACACCAAATCGCCATTCCGACAGGGAGTCGGTGTAACACAATCGCATAGGCCAGAGCGATTCCGTTTTCAGGTAGCAGCGCGACACCGTCAATGACGGCATGTATAAGCAGGCCGGTGGCGGCGAGACCGACGATGAAAAGGTGTGCTGTATCAGTCGCTTTGTGGAACAGACGTTCGAGCAGCATCGGGAACGCTAATCCGAGAGCGATGACGAGTGCGGCTAGCCATCCAGCCTGTCGCAATGCTTCGGGCACAACATGCGTGGCGATGATCGCAGCGATTGTCAGCAGGATTACACCATCCAGGATACGCTTTGCCGTCGGATTCTTGCGGCCCGCCGCGTAGATGACAGGGCCCAGCAATAGCGCCGCGATGCTTAAAAGTAAAGTCATGGTGTCAGGTCGTGATGAGTGTGGTTAGAATGGTCTCATGATTTCGCGCCGCGCCGTTCTTTATTGCCAACTTATTTCGCTTTTCACTGTTCTTTTCTCAGGGGACGTCTCCGCGCACGGCGGCGTCGTTGAAGAAGACGATCTTTGTGTCATCAAGGTGAACTACCTGCGCGCCCATTTTAAAGTCTACCAACCGGGCGCTTTGGGGCATGAGCAATATTGTGAAGACCTGCCGATGGCGACGGAAAGCGTGTTCGTGATGGAGTATCTGCACGATTCATTGTCGGAAATGCCAATCGATTTTCGGATAATCAGAGACGTTACCGGGAAAGGTCGATTCGCCCGCATGGAAGATATCGACCTGATTGACGACATCGATAGTGCGACGGTCTTCTACCGAGCACCCGTCGTTGAGCCAGATATCTACCTGGTTAACTACCAGTTTACCGAGGAAGGCGACTTCATCGGTATTGTATCTGCAAGGCACCCGGACACGGGCAAAGTCTACGCTGCTGTTTTTCCATTTGAGGTAGGATTTACCGGGCTGGGTTACTGGCCATTTTTCATAGGAATGCTAATGTTGATTCAATTTCAGTACCTTTTCATGAGTGGCCGACTGAAGCGCTGGTTTGGCAAGGAAGTGGCCGTCGCAGCGTGTTTTGTTTTAGGTCTTCTGTTGTCTCCGGTTTCGTTTGCGGAAAACTTGGTGGTCACCTATACGACCTCTGATGGGGATCCCGAGATTAACAAAATGCATGACTGGATAGTGCATATCGAGAATGATGATGGGCTTGAAATTGAAGACGCAATCGTTGATGTTGAAGGGGGTATGCCCGAGCATAATCATGGTTTGCCAACAAAACCGCTAATCACCGCCGAGCTCGGCGGTGGCGACTACAAGCTGGAAGGGATGCGCTTTCACATGAGTGGTTATTGGGAAATTATCGTCAGTATAACGACGGATAATGGCTCTTCGAAAGTGACGATACCACTGCAGCTATGAGTTTTGGGCTTCTTAAAATCGCTGCGGCCCTGGCCGCGCTCGGCCTGTTCGTTAGCGCTTGCGATAGAGGCGCATCCCGGGCACCGGAATGGACTGAGGCCGAAGTCACGACTCTTAAATCCCTGTGGCTGGAATCCTTACCGGATTTACCCGACGATCCGAGCAATGCTGTCGCAAACAATGCGATCGCAGCTGAGTTTGGCAGAAAATTATTTTTAGATGCTCGCTTGAGCGCTAACGGTGGAGTTTCTTGTTCGACCTGCCACCAGGTAGCACGTCGATTCACCGACGGACTGAGAAAAGCGCGAGCACTAGGATTGAGCGACCGTAACACACCCAGTATTGTTGGTTCTCAGTACAGTCCCTGGCAATACTGGGATGGACGTAGAGATAGCCAATGGGCGCAAGCACTTGCGCCGCTGGAAAATGCACACGAGCACGGAACTAGTAGAGCACAGGTAGTCGACACTGTTTTCGGGGACACAGACTATCGAATGACCTACGAAGCGTTGTTTGGTCCGCTGCAAAATCCTGCGGGGTCTAGTAACGTCGAACTGAACATTGCGTTCGCAAACATTGGTAAATCGATAGCCGCATTCGAGCGGACGATTATGCCAACGACCTCTCGTTTCGACGAATACGTTGCAGCTCTCGTTAGAGGTAATGCGGACGCGCAACGCGAGATACTGAATGCAGACGAGAAAGCAGGATTACGCTTATTCATCAGCAAAGCAAATTGCACGCAATGTCATAACGGACCACTATTAACGAATCATGAATTTCACAACACGGGAGTGCTTAATTTTCCTGGTGATGTACCCGATAAGGCGAGAGCGGGCGGTGTGAGAGAGGTCTTCGGCAGCGAATTCAACTGTCGGAGTATCTACAGCGATGACTCCGCCGGGCATTGTCCAGAGCTCGACTTCGCGCGAACCGGAATCGAATTGATTGGAGCCACCAAGACACCGTCGTTACGGAATCTCGAACATACCGCGCCGTTCATGCACAAGGGGCAGTTGCCAAGCATCGCCGACGTTTTGGATCATTACAACAAAGCGCCGGATGCAATGATCGGTCATAACGAGGCTGAGCCGCTCGGGCTTAATACTGCTGAGCTCCAGCAATTAGAAGCTTTTCTGACTACCCTGACAGCACCGGTATCGGAACTAGGTGTTGAGCTCTAAGTTGGGTAGTAGAACATCTTCATTCGTCATCATGGATGGCGAGCAAAATGAGCTGTTCGATCGTTGGCAAGAACCTTTGCAAATTCGAGAGCAGATATGCACTATCTGGACTGAGCTTAAAAGTGAGGAAGACGCGTGAATCAATTGAAGGGTACGGTCGTGTCCGTTCATACCGGTGCGAGCGGTCAATTCGGCAAGAATGAGCAACCTTCGATTATGGTCGAGGTAGAGGGTATTGCTGGTGATCGTCACGGTTCATCTAAGCGAGCCGCTTGGGCCGTTACCGACAAGCAGCCAGAAGGAACTGTGCGCCGCAATGAGAGGATTTGGTCTGCAATTTCGGTTGAAGAGCTGATGCAAATTACTGAGGACATGGACCTTGCTGAGCCACTAACCGCGGCAACAATTGGTGCCAATTTTTGTTTCGAGGGGATACCTGAGTTTTCCAGATTGCCGCGAGGCACTACGTTTCGATTTCCGTCTGGGGCGGAGCTTCAGGTCGAAAACTTCAATCCGCCGTGTCTCGGCATGGGTAAGAAGCTTGCTGAATTGATGCAGACACGATCGGGCAAGCAACTTGAGAATACGGCTTTCTCAAAGGCGTCGAAGCTGAGTCGTGGTCTTGTCGGCGTGGTTGAGGTTGCTGGGGAAGTAAGAAGCGGCGATACGGTAGACATTATCGTCTATGAACACCCGTCGTGGTTGGCGCGAACGGAATTGCCCTAGTTCAGAGAGTCGTAAACCAGTTTGTTGCCGAATAGTGCCACACTGCTTTTGTGTGTGATATTTCCAGTGGCTTGAGATTAAGCAAATTCTTACCGAAAAATATCAAATCGACGAGATTCCCAATCTTGATCGATCTGGTTGAGCGATTTTGATCATCCACGAAAGCTGTCGGTGGTTGTTGACGCACGGGGCCTGAGTATATCAAAAGCATGGCCGGGCTCACCTAATTGACGGTTTGACTAGCGGTTGATGGAAAATACGCTTTCAATGGTCTCTTTTAAGCGCGCTGGATTGTCAACGATTGAGACGGCACCTGCGTCTGTAAGTTCTTCGATCGATCCATAGCCGTATGATACGCCTATCGGTTGCATGTTATTTGCGATCGCGCCGATGAGATCATACTTCCTATCTCCAATCATCACGCGATCGAAGGCGCCCGGAATTTCTTCGATTGCGTATCGCAATAAAGTGATTTTGTTTGCGTGAGTACCGTCAAATTCACTGCCAAATACTCTCTCGAAATACGGTCTCATTTCGAAATGATCAATGATCCGTTGCGCCATGATCCTGGGCTTGCTGGTTGCGACGAACAATGTGTAACCAGCATCAGCAATGGAGGCCAGCGCCTCATGAATTCCGTCATAGGGTTTATTTTCGAGCCAACCGATTTCATTAAATCGTTCGCGATACAGATGAATCGCTTTTAACGTAAGCTCTTCGCCGACCATTTTTGGAAATGTGTCGTATAAAGGTGGGCCGATACAAAACTGCAAATACTCGTCGGATGGACGTGGGAGTCCGAGTTTATCGACGGCGTAAAGAATGCACTTACTAATGCCTTCGAACGAATCGGTTAGCGTACCGTCGAGGTCGAAGTAGACGTGGGATGGCATCGGGATAGCATATCAGTATGGTTAGTATTTGAGCGTTTTTTTTGGACTAGTTTTCGACAAAGAAAGTAGGGTAGTTGGTTGACATTGAGCCACTAGTGGCAGGCGGCTTTGTCCTCCATAGCATATGATCAGAACGTTGTTTCTTGCATAATGAGACTCGCAATCTTAAGAATCTAAATGATGGCTGATCCATTCCTCGAAAATACCGTTTCGCAAACTTGGACACAATCGCTCAAGCCTCCCGAGGCGTTGCCGGCTGCGGCTGACGTCGTCATCATCGGTGGTGGCATCGTTGGCGTATCCACGGCCTGGTTTCTCGCCAAAAAAGGTATTGATGTAGTGCTTTGCGAGAAGGGCCATATCGCGGGGGAACAATCAGGACGGAATTGGGGTTGGGTACGTGTGCAGGGCAGGGATAGCAGAGAAATTCCCATGGTCCTCGAGAGTATGCGCATCTGGGAAGGTCTTAAGGAAGAAATTGGCGAGGATGTCGGATTTGCGCGCGGCGGTTGTTTTTGGACAGCGAATTCTGAAAAAGAATTGCAGGAACAAGAAGACTGGTTGGGCATAGCCAAAGAATACGATATTGGCACGCGTCTGATAGGGTCTAAGGAATTGCAGCAACTCGTACATAGCTCAGCACTGGGTTGGGCTGGCGCGATGTACACAGAAAGTGACGGCCGTGCAGAGCCGCACCTAGCGACACCTGCAATTGCAAGAGCTGCCGTGCAGCACGGTGCGAAAGTTTTAACGGCTTGTGCGGTGCGAGGGATCGAAACGTCAGGCGGCGCTGTGTCCGCGGTTGTTACTGAAAGCGGCACGATAAAAACGTCGACAGTTTTATGTGCCGCTGGTGCCTGGACGTCAATGTTTTGCCGCTCTTTGGACATCAACGTGCCGCAACTCAAGATACGAGGAACCGTAGCAAGAACAGCACCGGCAGAGAACGTTCTGGATGGTGCGATGTTTGGTGATAGTTTGGGAATTCGCCGCCGTCAGGATGGCGGATACACAGTCGCGTCTGGGGCGGTGTCCGAACATCCGATAACACCGTCTTCTTTCCGCTATTTCAACAAATTTGTGCCGGCCATGTTGATGGATTTTGGGCATCTACGGCTTTCTTTTGGACAAGAGTTTGTCGACGAATGGAACACACCCCGAACCTGGTCGCTTGATAAAGCATCACCTTTCGAGGAGACGCGAGTGCTTAATCCGTCCCCAACACCTCGCGTACTTAAAGCCATTCGACGAAGTCTGGATACAATGTTCCCGCAACTGGCAGCGACGCCGTTCGTAGAAGCCTGGGCTGGCATGATCGAAGCGACGCCGGACGTCGTTCCCGTGATCGACTCCATCGGCAATCTGCCAGGCTTTCACATAGCGACCGGATTCAGCGGTCACGGTTTTGGTATCGGACCTGGGGCAGGTAAGGTTATCGCTGGTATGTTGAGCGGTTCTGATTCAGGCATCGACATTTCCGAATTCAGGCTGAGCCGATTTTTTGACGGTAGCCCGATAAAACCCCAGTCATCTATATGAGTGATGTGACCAACCATCCTGATAGTTCTTATGCCGCGGCAGCCATTGGCATTCGCGTTTCCGTCGTCTGCCCACAAGCTGTTGCTACTCGTCTTGCAAGACGATTCGGGGGCAACTGAAGGGGACTTTGGTGGTAATGAGCTCGACGGGATTCTGCAAGCTGACGACGTTGCGAATATCATCGTGGAGCAGGCCCTCGAAGGACGCTTCATAAGCCTAACGCACCCGCAGGTAACGACTTACATACAACGCAAAGCTGGTGACTACGATCGTTGGATCAGCGGTATGCGAAAATTCAGGCGCTCGCTTGCCAAATGATGGCTGAGCGCTGTCCCGACCGGCAGTAAGCTAGCACTGGTCCATCACATTCGTCGATGATGCGAAGTTGCTCCTGAATAGCCTCGTGTGCTATCGGCATGCCGGAGACGGGAATGTGGTGGAACGATATTCCGACTCTTATGCATTCTATAGAAATAGCATCAACTGTAGGTTGACCGAGCTCTTCATGGTCCGGGCGATTACAGATCACCGCACGGAAACCAGCCGCCGCGATCTCGTCAAGATCGTCAGGGAAAATCTGTGGTGCCACGGCGTAATTATCTGCAATTCTTGAAATATTCATTTTCGAATTCCGCTAAAAGGTGAGTCCAAGTGCGGCAGGTGCTGAGCGAACGAGTATGTAGATACCCATGATGATTAGAGAATAGCCGGACCAGACCCTGAGTTTATCTCACTCTATGCGTTTTGCTAGATAGCTGCCTGCAAAACTGCCCGCGATTCTGAGCCTGATGACAATAATCAGGAGATCGACGCCCAGCCTCTGTGTTGATCTAGGTACAGCGAATGGATAGGTCTTCGAGTGCTAACCGATTATGCCAACGTAACCTTTTGATTTTATTGACAAGAAAGTGTTCCTTACGCTTTAAACCGTGTTGGACCGCCACGCCCGTTCTCTTGTGAGACTAACAGTGTGAAATTTTAATAGTCACAAAGTATTATAGCGTACGATTTCCGATCTCCTATCAATGAAGGGCCATTCCTTGTCAGACGAAAATAACAGAATCATCGGCGGATTAAGTATTAATCCGATATTTGCGGATTTCGTGGAGACAGAGCTCCTTCCTGCGATCGGATTTGAACATGCGATGTTCTGGAGTGGCGTCGAGTCGATCATTAACGACCTCACTCCCAAAAATCATGAGCTATTAAAAATTCGCGATGAGCTTCAGGATAAGATCGACGACTGGCACAAGGCTCGGCAAGGAAGCGACTGGGATCACGACGAATATGTCGCGTTCCTGAAGGATATCTCGTACCTCGAGCCAAGCGACACATTCGTGAAGATCGAAACCGCGAATGTAGATGCAGAGCTCGCTAGTGTCGCCGGCCCACAGCTTGTCGTACCCGTGAGCAACGCTCGCTTCGCAATCAATGCAGCCAACGCACGCTGGGGCAGTCTTTACGATGCTCTGTATGGCACGGATGTTATTGCCAAAGATGAGGGCAGGGAGAGTACCGGCGCTTACAGTGCTCGCCGCGGCGCAGCGGTCATACGTTATGCAACGGAGTTTCTTGACAGGACTCTTCCGCTCGTCGGTGCGAGTCATGGCGATGTGAATGCTTACGGAATAGACCGTGGCGAAGACGGTGTACGCTTCGTTGCATCTCATGCGAATGGTGAGACACTGAACCTCAAGTCGCCCGAGCAATTTGTCGGGTTCAAAGAAAGTGAATCTCGCATGCAGTTCTTGTTTCGCAACAACGGTCTGCATATCGAATTACTGATAAATCCTGATCATCCGATCGGGAAGGACGCTACCGCAAACCTTGCTGACGTGGTTCTCGAATCGGCACTAACCGTTATTCAAGACTGCGAAGATTCAGTAACTGCCGTTGATGCCGCTGACAAGGTGAGCGTGTATCGCAATTGGCTGGGACTGATGCGCGGTGATCTGACCGCGAGTTTCATGAAAGGCGGCAAAGAGGTGACCCGAACTCTTGCAAAAGATCGGGTGTACACCTCGATCAACAACGAAGAATTAGTCCTGTCCGGGCGAAGTCTGCTGTTGATTAGAAATGTTGGTCACCTGATGTCAAATGACGCGATTCTCGACGCTGCCGGCGACGAAGTGTTCGAAGGCATCCTAGATGCAATTGTCACCGTGGCCTCTGCACTCACCGATCGCCGTCGTGACGGACTGCAACCGAACAGTCGTACAGGCAGTATCTATATTGTGAAGCCGAAGATGCACGGTCCAGCAGAAGTTGCGTATACAGACACACTCTTTGGCCGCGTTGAGCAATTATTTGATTTGGAGGAAAACACGATCAAGGTCGGCATCATGGATGAGGAACGTCGTACCACCGTTAATTTACCCCTCTGCATAAAGGCAGCGAAAGGCAGAGTTGTTTTTATTAATACCGGTTTTCTGGATCGTACCGGTGACGAAATTCACACCAGCATGCAGGCCGGAATGGTGCTACCCAAAGAAGCCATAAAAGAGCAGGCGTGGGTTCACACCTATGAGGACTGGAACGTCGATGTGGGCATCCGTTGTGGGTTGCCAGGTTTGGCGCAGATCGGAAAAGGGATGTGGCCGAAGCCAGATGAAATGCTTCAGATGGTCGAGACGAAGCAGGCGCATCCTGAAGCTGGAGCGAGCTGCGCTTGGGTGCCATCACCTACAGCCGCCACCCTGCACGCGATGCATTATCACGCGGTTGACGTGCAGGCAGTTCAGAAGGAGCTTGCCAGCCGGACGTTGGCCAGTCTTGATAAAATCTTGACACCACCGCTTGGCGATGTCTCCACCCTGTCGGCAGACGAAATCCAGAGAGAGATTGAGAACAATGCACAGGGGATTCTCGGATACGTGGTGCGCTGGATTGATCAGGGAGTCGGTTGCTCGAAAGTACCGGACATTACTAACGTTGGCCTAATGGAAGATCGTGCGACTTTGCGGATATCCAGTCAGCATATCGCGAATTGGTTGCTACACGGTGTGACGAGCAAAGAGCAGGTGATATCGATCTTCAAACGGATGGCAGAAGTCGTCGACAATCAGAATGATAGTGATGCATCATACAGGCGTATGAGTGAAGACACTGATAGTAGCATCGCTTTCCAAGCCGCCTGTGCTTTGGTGCTGGAAGGTTGCAACCAACCAAACGGTTACACTGAACCCCTCTTGCACCAGTATCGCCGGAAAAAGAAAGCGGAGCTTGCCCGTTAATTTTTTGACGTGATTTTTTCGCGAACGGTTTTCCTATTCATCATTCTGATACCGATCGGATCCTGGGCCAACGAAGGCCTGACGATCGCTGTTGCCAGTAATTTTCAGCGGACTGCCGCGAAGCTTGCAGCCGAATTCACTTCAGTTACGCAGACTCCAATAAGGATTAGTGCTGCCTCGACTGGCAATTTGTATAACCAGATCATCAACGGTGCACCCTACGATATTTTCCTCGCTGCAGATGTCGAGCGACCAAAGAGGCTGGAAGACAATGAATTCACTGTTGTTGGCTCCAGAATGACGTACGCAACTGGAGCATTGGTGTTGTGGTCCTCGGATAGCTCCTTTGAAGACGGCGGATGCGCTGCCGCTATCAAGGGCGGCTCGTATAGAAAGCTCGCAATAGCAAATCCTGAAATCGCGCCGTATGGCCTGGCTGCGAAGGAGTATCTGCAGGCGATCGGGAGTTGGCGTGACGCTTCGAGCCGAATGGTATTTGGTGAAAATATCTCGCAGACACTGCTATTCGCAGTTACCGGTAATGTGACATTCGCATTGGTCGCTCGCGCTCAGGTAGTCGCCGGCTTGCCGGTTGATGCGACGTGCACGTGGAACGTACCGTCGAGTATGCACAGTGACATTGAACAACAAGGCGTTCTATTGACTCACTCAAAGAATCTGGAGTCAGCATGGCGCTTCATGCGTTTTCTGCGTGAACCAAGAGCGATTAAAATAATCGAAAGCAGCGGTTACACGGTTACCAAATAATGGACATTGGCCCCCTTTGGTTATCCCTGCAGTTGGCGTTTGTAACGACCGTGCTGCTGATTCTGCTGGGCGCACCGTTGGCGTGGTGGTTATCACAAAGTCGATCTCGTTGGCAGCCCGTCGTTCAGGCGATCGTCGCGATGCCTATCGTATTACCGCCAACGGTATTGGGTTTCTACCTGTTGATAGTGCTAGGTCCAGAAGGCGCGATTGGCAGTTGGTGGGTGCGACTCACCGGTGATACTTTAACGTTCTCATTTACTGGACTCGTGATTGCATCTTGCATATATAGCCTGCCTTTCGCCGTACAGCCGATGCAGAATGCGTTCGAGTCATTGTCCCGCAGCAAGCTTGAGGCGGCGTGGACTCTTGGCGCATCAAAGTTGGACGCATTTTTTTCTGTCACTGTACCGCTGTCGTTACGTGGATTCGTTAGTGCCATCGTTCTCGCGTTCGCGCACACGCTGGGTGAGTTTGGTGTGGTTCTGATGATTGGTGGCAATATTCCAGGCGAGTCGCGAGTCGTCTCGATCGCGATTTATGAGCACGTCGAGACACTCAACTTCGCCGCGGCACATCGACTATCCCTGGCGCTGATCCTTTTCGCGTTCGTTATTCTGTTCGGTATGTTTCTGGTCAATCGCCGGTGGCAGTCACGATGAATCACATCGAGCTGCATTACTCGCTGCGAAAAGGTGATTTCAAGCTGGAGGTGGATACCAGGATTCCTGCTGCAGGTATTACTGGCGTGTTCGGTGAGTCCGGCTCCGGGAAGACCACCTTGTTGCGCTGTATCGCCGGACTTGAGGCGTCGACTGATGGCGACTTGCGTCCAGTGCACAAACGCCGTATTGGTTATGTTTTTCAAGAGTCGCAGCTATTCCCGCACCTGACGGTGCAGAAGAATCTGGAGTATGGGCGGCGCAGAAATCCAGATACTCACCGGTCTATCGCTGAGTTTGCGAGCATGCTCGAAGTTGATCGGCTACTCGATCGCTCAGTAAGTGATTTGTCGGGCGGCGAAGCACAGCGTGTTTGCATTGCTCGGGTACTGTGTCAGGAACCGCAGTTGATACTCATGGATGAGCCGCTGTCTGCACTCGATGCACGACGCCGTAGCAATATGCTTCCATATCTTGATCGATTGCATGCCGAAACGTCAGTGCCAATTATTTATGTGAGTCACAATATCGACGAAATTTGTCGATTGAGTGACCATCTCGTTCTGCTCGACAATGGCAAGATCGTTGTGGAAGGTGGCTTGCAAGAGACCCTGGTGAGAATCGACCTGCCGCAACTCAGCGGCCAGAATGCCGGAGCGGTTCTCGAGGCCAAACAGTCACGCTACGACGCAGAGTTCGACCTTTCGCTGTTCGAGTTCTCGGGTGGCGAGTTGTGGGTGCCGGGTCGCCAGGGTATGGCGACAGCTCGGCTGAGGATTAGCGCAGGGGACATCAGTTTGAGTCGTGCCCCAGCGGAGTCGAGTACGATCCTCAATATACTTCCCGCCGTCATTGAAGGAATGGCTGCAGAGACTGCGTCTACTCAACTGGTGCGGGTGAGGTTAGGAGCTAGCTTCCTCGTTGCGCGCATTACCCGACGATCATTGTACGAACTAAAATTACAGGTCGGCGACAATGTCTTTGCGCAAATAAAATCAGTGACTGTTCGTTACTGAAACGAGACTTAAGAGCGACTCTTCGGTGATTTCATTTGGTAGTCGTTCAGACATGGCCTCTTCCAGAGAAATCCTCATGTGCCGATCATGAAAAAAATGGTCACGTATAAACCTTGTAAGGAAATGATATCCAATATTTCCCTTAAATCCGTAACGACCTAGACTTTCCGGTGTAAGATGTTCGCCGCAGATTTGAGCGGTGGAGCATTGATGGCGAATACGGACAAGGTTGTAGGAATTATCGGCGGGATGGGTCCGGAGGCGACGGTGGACTTCATGTCTCGCGTCCTATTGGCAACGCCAGCAGTTAAGGATCAGGATCATGTCCGTATGATCGTCGAAAACAACCCTCGAATTCCAAGCAGACAAGCTGCGATGAAAGGCGAGGGCGAGGATCCAGGCGCAGCAATTGCCGCAATCGCGGCTCGTCTGGAGATGGCCGGTGCAGATTTCTTAGTAATGCCCTGCAACCTGGCACATGCGTGGCGAAGTGATATCGAATCCGCTGTCAGTATTCCGTTTATCAGCATTGTTGATCAGTCAGTTCAGTCCGCGCTCCGCCGAAGTGATGATGGTAGTGCTGTCGGCCTCATGACGACGCCTGGCTGTTTCACCGCAGGGCTCTACCAACGAGCTTTAGCAGAGACAGACAGACCAGTGATTTTGCAAACGCCTAATGAACTATCGGCTACGATGCCGCTGGTCGAAAGAATTAAAGGTGGTGACAAGTCGCGCGCGGTAACGACGGGCTTGCGACGCTTGGCCGATGAGCTTATCAACCGCGGCGCGAAGGTCCTGATCGCTGCCTGCACAGAATTCCCACTTGTCCTCGACGAATCGATGTTTTCTGTCACCTTCATTTCATCGACCGATGTACTCGCAAAGAAAACGGTATCGTTGGCACTTAGCGGCAACCCCTCTTAGAAATCATTAGGAAAAAGATATGAATCTATCCGACTTTCCGCGAGTGCGCCTCGCGCACCTTCCGACGCCGCTGGAGCATATGCCACGCTTGAGCGAACATCTTGGCGGTCCGGAAATATTCGTGAAACGTGATGACTGCACAGGCCTCGCAACGGGTGGTAACAAGACTCGGAAGCTTGAGTTCTCAATGGGTGAGGCAGTCAAGCAAGGCGCGGATACGATCATTACCGTTGGAGCGATCCAATCGAACCATGTCCGCCAAGCAGCAGCCGCCGCATGTAAACTTGGTATGGCCTGCGAAGTGCTTCTCGAAAGTCGCGTGAGTGATCCGAGCGAAATTTATTCGAGGTCCGGCAACGTTTTTCTTGATCGAATCTTCGGTGCAAATCTACGGCAATTTGATGCCGGTACCGATTTTAATGCGGCGATGAAGTCAGTCGCCGATGAGGTGAGGAGCGCTGGCGGTACGCCGTATATCATCCCGGGTGGCGCATCGAATGCTGTAGGAGCATTAGGCTATGTCGACTGCGGCGTTGAAATGTTGGGCCAGTTTAAAGAGCAGAACCTCACAATCGATCATCTCGTTTCAGCTACAGGCAGTGCAGGCACGCATGCGGGCCTTGCCGTCGGACTCCGGGCGAGCGGCAATGACTTACCGATTCTTGGTATTGGAGTAAATGCGCCGCAGGATGTACAGGAAGAGCGCGTTTACAAATTGGCAGTTGAGACAGCGGAGCTTGTCGGTGCAAAGGATTGTGTTGCTCGCGAGGACATTATCGCTGACTGCAACTACATCGGTTCGGGCTATGGGGTACCGACAGAGTCGATGAATGAGGCGATTCTGATGCTGGCTCGTTTCGAGGGTTTACTATTCGATCCCGTGTATAGCGGTAAGGCATTGGCGGGTATGATCGACCACGTTCGTCAGGGTCGGTTCACCAAGGGGCAGAATATCGTATTTCTGCATACGGGCGGCTCGGCGGGACTGTTCGCGTACTCAGACACCTTATCAACGTAAGGGCTGATAGCAACGCTCTCCTAACTTGCCGAATTCAAACTCCAGTCGTAGGTGCGAAATACGAGTTTGTATTCCTGCGCTTTAGCTAAAGTTGTTGATAATTCTGCCGCAGAAAGTTCGGAAATGTAGGCGATAAGTCCGCTTCCAATGAAATCTTCGTCAAGTCAAACGTCGTTGGCGTAATCGCGTTATCCTGCAGGTACTGACACAAGCAAGGACGACGCGTTGTTTTTGATTCGAGATTTTGACGAAGCTCGGCATTTGACCGGGGTGCGAGCGTGCCTGATTGAGTTACAGGATTTTGAACGCTCGTTAGATCCTCGAATGCCGTCGGGCGTCGAGATAGTTGATGACTACATTCCAAAAATGCTGAAACGCTGTGTTGAGTGCAATGGAATAGTGCTGGTGGCAGAGTCGAATGAGAAGGTCGCTGGCTTCGCTACGACTCTCATCAAAGTCAGAAGTGAAGAACTTGAGGACGCCAACATTGAGTACGGTCTGATCTCTGATCTGATTGTTTCAAGTCAATTTAGAAAGCGGGGACTTGGGAAGGTGTTATTACAGGCCGCAGAGTCATACGCTGAGTGCAATGGAGTGAGGTGGTTGAGAATTTCGGTTCTCGCTGAAAATAATGTCGCAGATAATCTGTATGACTCCATGGGGTTCAAAAAGCTGTTCGTTGAGCGCGAAAAAGAACTTGCCGGGCCATGGTGAGTGTCTCTCACCCTCCCTCCAATGTAGGTTGGCAGGTATGGGTTTCTTGATTAGTATCTAATCTGGGGGGGTTAGCATGTGCTCAATGATTTCAATAAAAACATTGACCAAGACCTACGCGGGCGGCTTCGAGGCGTTGAAAGACGTCAGTCTCGAGATTGATCAGGGTGAAATTTTTGCTCTACTGGGACCAAATGGCGCCGGCAAAACGACTCTGATCAACGTCGTCTGCGGCATTGTGAACGCAAGTTCCGGTGAAGTGCTCGTCGATGGGAGTGATATTGTTAGCGATTATCGCTTAACCCGGTCAAAGATCGGCCTCGTTCCGCAGGAACTTCCATCTGAGTCATTTGAGACGGTCTGGAATACCTGTTGCTTTAGCCGCGGTTTATTTGGCAGACCTGCCGACTCGAAGCATCTTGAGAGGGTATTGAAGTCACTGTCTTTATGGGACAAGAAAGATACTGTCAGCATGCAGTTATCGGGCGGTATGAAGCGCCGCGTGCTGATTGCCAAGGCCTTAGCTCACGAACCCGAAATATTGTTTCTCGATGAGCCAACAGCAGGCGTCGATGTGGAGCTGCGGCAGGATATGTGGAACGTGGTCACCAGCCTCCGCGATCAGGGCGTAACTGTCATTCTTACTACTCACTACATCGAGGAGGCGGAGCAATTGGCCGACCGAGTCGGCGTGATCAACCATGGTGAGATCATTCTCGTAGAGGAAAAAGCGAAGTTGATGCGCGACATGGGAAAGAAGCAATTAGTTTTGCATTTGCAGAAGCCATTGGTGGACATCCCTTCGCAGCTTTCCAGTTACGATCTGGGCCTGAGCAAAGATCAGCGTGATCTGACGTATACCTATGACACTAAGCGGCAAAGTACTGGCATTACTGCGTTGCTGAGCGATCTGCGTACAGTGGGCATTTACTTTAATGACTTGCAGACATCACAGAGTTCGCTTGAAGATATTTTCGTCGACTTAGTGAACGAGGGCCGATGAACTATTACGCAATTAAAGCGATTTATCGCTACGAAATGGCACGAATGTTTCGGACTGCCGTGCAAAGCATTATTGCACCAGTGCTATCCACGTCTCTTTACTTTGTGATATTCGGGTCAGCAATAGGCTCGCGCATTACCGAAATCGACGGTATAAGCTACGGAGCATTTATTGCGCCTGGCCTCGTCATGTTGTCGATCATGACAGAGAGTATTTCAAACTCGTCATTCGCTATTTACTTCCCAAAGTTTACGGGCACTATCTTCGAGGTGCTTTCTGCGCCGGTATCCTACGGCGAAGTGCTATTAGGGTACGTTGGTGCAGCAGCAACGAAATCTGTGATCATCGGAAGTATTATTCTCGCGACCGCAAGCTTATTTGTTGATATTGAGATCGCACACCCGCTGTTCATGATCGCCTTTTTATTGCTGATCTGCGTATCATTTTGTCTGTTTGGCTTCATTCTTGGCCTTTGGGCTACCGGCTGGGAAAAGCTCACTATCGTACCGACGCTGATCATCATGCCGCTCACCTTTCTTGGCGGAACGTTTTATTCGATCAGCATGTTGCCGCCGGTGTGGCAGACGATCAGTCTATTCAACCCAGTCGTCTATCTCATTAGTGGTTTTCGCTGGACCTTCTATGATAATGCGGATGTTGGTATCGGGCTGAGTCTGGGAGTTACGGTGGGTTTTCTGATTGTCTGTTTACTCACGGTTCGTTGGATTTTCAAAACAGGCTACCGATTGCGAAGCTGATGTTGGTCTGCCACAAGCTTAAATATCCATAAAGGTCTTTCATGTCGCGAATAATAATGATGCTATCCCTTATTCTTGTCGGGGAGACTGTTTTCAGTCTGCCGTTTAATGTACCCCTATTTTTTCGACCTACAGTGCTGGAAGTATTCGGCGTCAGCAATACGCAACTCGGGGATATGTTTGCTGTTTATGGCGTTGCAGCGATGCTCGCCTATTTCCCAGGCGGCGCACTCGCGGACCATTTTTCGGCGCGTACTCTGATAGTGACGTCACTATTCCTTACCGCCATCGGTGGGCTCTATATGGCGACGTTTCCAGGCGTTACTGAAATGCGGTTTCTCTATGGATACTGGGGCGTCACGACGGTATTCCTTTTTTGGGGTGCCTTTATCAAAGCAACCCGTGAGTGGGGCGGTGATCGCTCGCAAGGATTGGCGTTTGGGTTGGTGGAAGGAGGTAGGGGCGTGGTCGCTGCATCTGCCGCGTCGATCGGGGTGTTTATTTTGGCAGTTTATATGCCCGAAGATGCTCGATTTGCAACTCCTTTGGAGCGCGAAAGCGGGCTTCGAATGGTGGTCTGGTACTACACGCTGCTAGTGTTCTTAACCGCCGTCTTCGCCTGGTTCGCAATTCCGGCCATGAAGACGGTACGTGAGGTTACTTTCAATCCAATAAAAAAAATGTCAGTCGTCTTGAGCCGACCTATTATCTGGGCACAGGCTGCTATCATCGTTTCTGCTTATTGCATGTATAAGGGCCTCGGTAACTACTCGTTGTATGCTGTACAGGTTTTGGGAATGGATGAGGTTGAGGGCGCCAGACTTGCTTCCTACGGCGCGTGGACCCGGCCAGTAGCAGCGCTTATTGCTGGGTTGATCGCAGATCGATTCACCGCGATCCGCTCAATTGTAGTGATGTTTGGAATTCTCTGCATATCGTATGGATTGTGGTCACTTGCGGTGCCAAGCGATTCGGGTAATTTTATAATTTATGCCAACTTTTTTACGACTTACGCTGCCGTCTATGCGTTGCGGGCTGTGTACTTTGCGTTACTTGAAGAAAATCACACTCCGATGCATTTAACCGGCGTAGCCGTCGGTTTGGTTTCGGTTGTTGGTTACACCCCTGACGTATTTTTTGCGCCAATCACAGGTCGTATACTGGATGCGAATCCTGGGCTTGTTGGTTTCCAACATTACTTCTTGTTAAATTCTATAATTGCAGCACTGGGGGTCATCGCCGCAGTCAGTCTGATCCTGCTGAAGCGTGGCGATGCGGCTCACTGGAAAGATACGATCGCGGAAGCGAAATAAATCGATGTCCATTTAGGTTTGACAGACAATGACGGTAATCGTTTATCTGGGGGGTGAGTCACCGCCTGATGAGTTGCATCTCAAGACGTTGATGTGAACCAAATCGAACATCGGTGTGAAACAGCTGTCTGACTGGCGTACGCTACTCTGGTGCGGGAAACATCTGGGAGCAATAATGAAGAAAATTGTACTAATAACAGCGTTGCTAGTGACGGCCTCGGCCTCTCACGCAGCCAATATTGTTAAGGAATTCCGCGGATCAGACAGTACGACGACAGCGATGTTTACGGTCGAAGCACCGTGGCTGCTCGATTGGCGTTTGGACGGCGACTACGATGCACTCATCGCGCTGGACATCACACTGATTGAGGCGAGTACGGGCCGACACGTTGGCCGTGTTTTACACACCAAGCACAAAGGCAATGGTTTGAAGCTTTTCGATCATGCAGGTCGTTATCAATTACGGGTCAGTTCAACGTTGGCCCGATGGATCCTGAAAGTGAAACAAATTCAACCTGAAGAAAAAGAGCTGTATATACCAAAGAAGTCTCAACTGAAAAAAGACACTCCCTTTAGGTGAGAAAGCTCGTCTACAGCGATAAGCATAGCGAGCTGCATAGTGTTGTGCGATTATCAAGTGCGTGAATGATCTGACTGACAAGAAGAGTAGCGCTCTGGTGAGTTTTGCGGCGGTCATCGTCGTAATCTACGGAATGCAAATGGCCAAGGTATTGCTCGTGCCATTTCTTATCGCGGCCTTTCTTGCTCTCATCACTGTTCGGCCGATGCTCTGGTTGCAGCAACGACGAATCCCCAGTTTCCTGGCCGCGCTGATCATCGTGTTTTCGATGATGTTGTTACTCGCTATCGTCGGCGCGATCCTCGGAAATTCGATAGGCGATTTCACTGCTGCGCTGCCCGGATATCAGGAAAGACTCGATGTCATTAAGGATGGCGTTATCGATTTCGCCATCAGGCATTTCAATTTTGACGAATCGATAGAAAACGTCGGCGACATGATTGACCCAGGCTGGGCCATGGGTCTTGTCGCGTCGATTCTGAATAGCCTAAAGGACGTCCTGACAAATGCGTTTCTGATCATCTTTACGATGATTTTTATGCTCCTCGAAGTGTCGAGTGTTGGTACAAAGTTCGAAGCCGCTTTCGGTCGCAGCGCGGAGTCGATGCAAGGGCCAAGAGCGTTCTTGCAAAACCTTGGTCGCTACCTAGGTATCAAGACGATCGTCAGTACCGCGACCGGTACTTGCGCTGGCGTTCTTACCTGGTCACTTGGTCTGGACTTCCCGCTGCTTTGGGCGATGCTAGCCTTTCTTTTGAATTATGTGCCGACTATTGGGTCAATAATCGCTGCCGTACCGGCGGTCTTGCTGGCACTCGTTCAATTAGGGCCTGGCGCTGCCGGTGCAACTGCGATGGGCTTTGCTGCAATTAATGTCGTATTCGGCAATGTCATCGAACCGCGTTTGATGGGTTACGGCGTCGGAATCTCGCCGTTGGTCGTTTTCATCGGTTTGGTTTTCTGGGGTTGGGTCTTCGGTCCGGTCGGTATGTTGCTGTCGGTACCGTTAACGATGACCCTCAAGCTGGGGCTAGAAAGCGATGCGCGCACTCGATGGGTCGCGATTCTGATTGGCTCAGAACGAGATGCCCAATATGCACTGCAAAACCACAACACCGCCGAAGACTAATTATTCAAGCAGCATCCAGATCGTGGGATTTATTATCGATAGAGCCCACCGCCGCGGCCGGCTATGATTGCTTCAACATTACCCCGGAGTTGGATGCTTAGCG
>CAJXYT010000003.1 GCA_913063505.1 uncultured Gammaproteobacteria bacterium
ACAGATGACAATGTCACCGAGAGGCAACTCCGCGTCGTCTGGCAATCCGTCAATTGGACCCGCCGGAAATGCCAAGACATTGGTCGGCTTACCCTGGTCGCGAAACTCGCCATTGAGTTTCTGCATCTCGGTCTCATCCACGACACGAACCAAAACTTCGATCTCACCGCCACGCCCGGACGCTTGGAAGGCGCGACTTACCCAGAGGATGATATCGCCCGATTCCGGAACCGACTCATCCTCAACGGCTATTTGAACATCAACTTGAGTGGTCATTCTTCTCGTAAGCTTCAACAATGCGTCTTACAAGCTCATGACGTACAACGTCCTTCGGCGAGAAGAATGTGAATGAAATACCCTCTACGTCTTTCAACACCTCAGTGGCGTTATTGAGTCCCGAGATCTGTCCAGATGGCAAATCGATCTGTGTTACATCACCCGTGACGATGACACTCGACCCGAAACCTATGCGAGTCAAGAACATCTTCATCTGTTCGATGCTGGTATTTTGCGCTTCGTCGAGAATGACAATTGACTCATTCAAAGATCGGCCGCGCATGAAGGCCAAGGGCGCAACCTCAATTACGTTTCTCTCAATGAGCTGTGTTACACGTTCGGTGCCGAGCATATCGTACAGCGCGTCGTACATTGGCCTTAGGTAGGGATCCACTTTCTGTGTCAGGTCACCTGGCAAGAACCCGAGTCGTTCACCCGCCTCTACAGCAGGCCGCACCAAAACGATTCGTCGTACCTGTTCGCTTTCAAGTGCGTCGACGGCAGAAGCGATAGCGAGATACGTCTTACCCGTACCCGCCGGACCAATACCAAAGGCGAGATCATGATCACGAATTTGGCGTATATAAGCGGTTTGGTTAGCGCCCCGTGGTCGAATGAGTTTTCGGTGTGTCTGAATGGTGATCACGTCGTCATTAGCGCCTTCAGGTATATCACTACTGTCATTATTCCGAGGTAACTCGACACCATCCATAAACGACTCCTGCAACATCATATGTACGCGTTCCGGATCCAGACGCTCTCGATCCGTCATTTCAAACAAGGACAACAATACGTCACCGCCAATCTCCGCAGCGCCGGGACGACCAGTCACACGAAAGCGATTGCCGCGACTGGCGATTTCAACTTCCAGTCGGCGTTCAATCTGTCGTAAGTGTTCATCAAACTGGCCACACAAATTCGCCAGGCGGTGGTTATCGGCGGGCTCGAGGATAATGTCCCGAGAAAATTGGACAGCATTCAAGATCTGTATTTAAAACCTCTGCGTAGGAAGCCGCCCATCAGGAAGACGGGGTAGGTCGCATTCGACCAAGAATCTATTCAGACAATAGACCATTACCATATAGACTACGCCGCAGCTGATTCGTTAACAAGGCGGCCGCGTAAAGAATTTGGCATCGCCTCGGTGATTACTACGTCGACGAATTCTCCGATGGCTGACTTGTCAGCATCGAAATTTACCCAACGATTGTTGTCGGTACGCCCAGAAACCTGACTGACTCTCTTCTTTGAAATTTTTTCAACCAATACGCGTTGCGTCGAGCCGATCATACTGCGGCTGATATCCATAGCCTGCTGGTTTATCCGCGCTTGCAGCAACTTGAGGCGCTCCTTCTTAACGTCCATCGGCGTATCGTCTGCAAGGCTAGCGGCAGGCGTGCCCGGCCTCGCGCTGTAGACAAAACTGAAAGACTGATCGAAACCGATCTCCGCGATAAGGTTCATAAGTGCCTCGAAGTCACGGTCTGTCTCAGTCGGAAATCCGATGATAAAATCGGATGACAAAGAGAGCCCTGGACGAGCTGCCCGTAATTTTCGAATTTTCTGTTTGTACTCAAGAATCGTATGTCCGCGCTTCATGGCCGCCAAGACGCGGTCGGAACCGTGCTGAACAGGCAGGTGTAAGTAGCTTGCCAGTTCGGGCACTTCTGCATAAGCCTGTATTAGGCTGTCCGTGAATTCGACCGGATGCGATGTCGTAAAGCGAATGCGATCGATGCCGTCAATTGCGGCGACGTAATAAATCAGCGTCGCGAGATCGGCTATCTGCCCATCATGCATCGGGCCTCGAAAGGCGTTTACATTTTGACCTAGCAAATTCACTTCGCGCACACCCTGTGCGGCGAGCGTCACAACCTCAGTAATCACATCATCGAACGGCCGACTGATTTCTTCGCCGCGTGTGTACGGAACCACACAGAAACTACAATACTTGCTGCAACCCTCCATAACAGAAACGAATGCCGTCGGGCCATCAGCTCGCGGTTCGGGCAGGCAGTCAAATTTTTCGATCTCGGGAAACGAAATATCGACGACCGCCCTTTCTTCTTTCTCAGCGGTATCGATCAGCTCAGGCAGCCGGTGTAAAGTCTGTGGGCCAAAGACGACATCAACGAATGGCGCGCGCTTGCTTATCCCCTCACCTTCCTGGCTCGCGACACAACCGCCAACGCCGATTTTGATGTTAGGGTTCTTGTCTTTGAGTTTTCGCCAGCGGCCCAATTGCGAAAAAACCTTCTCCTGAGCCTTTTCCCTGATTGAGCAGGTGTTAACCAATAACAGGTCCGCGCCCTCAGGAGTATCAGTTAACTCGTAACCATGCGACTCGCGCAATACGTCCGCCATCTTCTCCGAGTCATACTCGTTCATCTGGCAGCCCATCGTCTTGATGTACAGCTTTTTATTCATGCTGGAGATTCGCTAGAACGGAATATCGTCGTCAAAATCATCCGGACCTGGCTGCGGAGGAGTATTACCGCCACCCTGGCCTTGCTGATTACCGCTAGACGGTGCATCGCCTTGCTGGCCGCTACTGAAATTGCCCCCACCAGATCCACCACGACTACCGAGCATTTGCATCTCATCAGCGATGATTTCCGTGGTGTAACGATCCTGGCCACTCTTATCCTGCCATTTTCGCGTACGCAACTTGCCCTCGATATAGACCTGCGAGCCCTTCCGGAGGTACTCGGCCGCAATCTCAGCCAAGCGATTGAACATCGCAACACGATGCCATTCAGTACGCTCCTTCTGCTCACCGGTCGCCTTGTCTTTCCACGACTCATTGGTCGCGATCGTCAAGTTTGTTACGGCTGAGCCGCTCGGCATGTAACGTGTCTCGGGATCCCCACCAACGTTTCCAACAATAATTACTTTATTTATACCGCGAGCCATTTACGGATCCCCTGTCTGATGTATGAGTTTGTGTATCTCGCCACGGTTGGCGAGGGAAGACTATTGTAGTGCTTGATCGCGCAAAAGCTAGCCTGATTTCTTTCTATGGCAGCAAATTTCACGATTTTCTGAAGCGGCCGAAGCCCTGCAAGGTCAACCAAATACCTGCTAGGAGCGCACACACGAAGAATACGTCGGCAGGTCGGCCCTGGCCCAGGAAGCAGCCGCCAATCAGGCCACCGATAAATGCGCCTAGGAATTGGGCACTTGAAAACATACCCAAAGACGCACCACGGACTGCGTCGTCTGCCAAGATAGATAGCCTGGCCGGGAGACTTGCTTCCAGAAAATTAAAGCCGCCAAAATAAACCGTCAAGGCTAGGAATACGGGTACGACTGAAAAACTCAGAAACGTGAGGGCCAGTTGAGCGATCAGAATCATACTGATCGCCATACCAATCAATTGACCTCGGCCCTGCCGATGGTCACTCATGACCATAGGAATTGAAATTAGCGAAGAAACCAAAAGCGCGCCGACATACATCTTCCAGTGATCCGTCAACGCCAAGCCTAGGCGGCGCGTCAGAAGGAATGGAAACGCCACGAAGGTCGCAGTCATTATCGCATGCAACAAGAAGGCGTAGGAGTCGATGCGCAGCAGATCGGCACGCATCGCAGGCATGAGGTTCCAGCTTTCGTTTTTCTTAGCCCTGGGAATATCTGGCAGCAGCGTTAGAAGCAGTCCAGCGGCGATGGCCATTGCCGCCGCAACCCAAAACAAGGCACGCACGCCGTAAATCGCCGCCAGCAGGGGTCCAGCGATCATTGCGAACATAAACGACATTCCGATACCAATGCCAAATACCGCCATCGACTTCGTCCGCACCTCTTTGCGGGTCGCGTCAGTGATCAGCGCACTGAGCGTTGCGGAAATTGCGCCGGCGCCCTGAAGTAAGCGACCGGCTATGATGCCGTAGATCGAGTCACTCACCGCAGCGAGAACACTCCCAGCCGCAAATATCGCCAACCCGAGGATAATCACCGGTATCCGGCCGATACGGTCCGACAGCGCGCCCAAGGGTATTTGTAGACTTGCCTGCGTTAGACCGTACGCGCCGACGGCAAGCCCGACCAGCAACGGTGTGGCATTTTCGAGTTCGGTCGCATACAGCGACAACACGGGCAATAAAGCAAAAAGTCCGAACATACGAAACATCGAAATGAGCGCAATGACGCCAACTGAGCGGCGTTCGACTGCATCCATTATTACGATGTCTTCGGGCTTTTCTGAACTCATTGATAATGTTCCTTTGCACCGTATATGTGCGGCGGCGTATATTAGCAGGTTACCCGGAAATGACTGCCCCCTACTTACATGAAAAAAATCTCACTTCGCGGCGCGCGAACGCACAACCTCAAAAATATTGATTTGGACCTGCCGCGTGACCAACTGATCGTTTTTACGGGCTTATCAGGTTCTGGCAAGTCATCGCTCGCATTCGACACTATTTACGCCGAGGGTCAGCGTCGCTACGTCGAGTCGTTGTCAGCGTATGCACGACAATTCCTGTCGATGATGGAAAAGCCTGACATCGATCATATTGAAGGTCTCTCACCAGCCATATCGATAGAACAGAAATCCACCTCACACAACCCACGCTCGACCGTTGGTACAGTGACTGAGATATACGACTACCTGCGCCTCCTGTACGCGCGGGCCGGCACACCAACCTGCCCTGATCACGGCCTGCCCCTGGAAGCTCAGACTGTCGAGCAGATGGTCGATCAGGTAATGGCGTTACCGGAAGGCAGTAAGCTCATGCTACTCGCACCGGTCGTGGCGGATCGCAAAGGCGAGCATGTGCAATTAATGGCTGACCTGCAAGCACAGGGATTTATACGCGCACGAATAGACGGCGAGATCTATGAGATGGACCAACCGCCGGCGTTGGATCTGCGCAAAAAGCACCATATCGACGCAATTGTTGATCGATTCAAAGTCAAAGAAGATCTCAGATTACGTCTGACAGAATCATTTGAAACGGCACTTAAATTAGCAGATGGGACAGCTCGTATTGTCTCTATGGACGATGCGTCAGCGGACGAAATCATCTTCTCGGACCGCTTCGCCTGTAATCATTGTGGCTATAGCCTGACGGAACTCGAGCCACGCCTGTTCTCGTTCAACAATCCCACCGGCGCGTGTCCGACTTGCGACGGGCTTGGCGTCAAACAGTTCTTCGACCCGATCCGCGTCGTTGTTAACCCCAGCCTGTCTCTGGCTGGCGGCGCGATTCGGGGTTGGGATCGAAAAACCACTTACTACTATCAAATGATTCAGAGCCTCGCATCTCATTACGGTTTCGACATTGAGGCGCCATTTGATGCGCTCTCGGAGAAACTGCAGAACGTCATTCTATGCGGCAGCGGCAAGGAAAAAATCGAGTTCCTCTATGAGAATACTCGTGGCATGCAGATCAAGAAGTTGCATCCTTTCGAAGGAGTTTTACCGAATCTTGAGCGTCGATATCACGAAACAGAGTCCAGCGCGGTTCGTGAAGAGCTGCAAAAGTTCCTCAACAGCCAGGCCTGCCCCGACTGTAAGGGTGCACGCCTGAATCGATTGGCTCGCCACGTATTCGTCTCCAATCGCTCCTTACCCGAGATCACAAATCTTTCCGTCGGTCATGCACGCGAATTCTTCGACAGTATGGAAGTCGATGGCTGGCGCGCGACCGTCGCCGATAAAATCGTCAAGGAAATTGGTGATCGCCTCAGCTTCCTGTCTGACGTCGGCCTTGATTATCTGTCGCTCGATCGCAGCGCCGACACGCTATCCGGTGGCGAAGCACAACGTATTCGTCTTGCCAGCCAAATTGGATCCGGACTGGTCGGTGTGATGTACATTCTCGACGAACCGTCAATCGGTCTGCATCAACGCGACAACCAACGCTTACTAAAAACGCTGGTTCACCTACGCGACATCGGTAACACGGTGATCGTAGTTGAGCATGATGAGGAAGCGATACTTGCCGCTGACCACGTTGTCGATCTTGGACCAGGTGCCGGCGTTCACGGAGGTCAGGTGGTGTCACAAGGCACGCCAGAGGAGATTCAAAACGATCCAAAATCCTTGACGGGCCAATACCTGTCTGGCAAGCGCTCTATCGCGCTGCCAGGGGAACGCACTCCCAACGACCCAGCCCGCCAACTGAAAATCATTGGTGCGACAGGAAATAATTTACAGAATGTCGATGCCTCAATACCAGTCGGTCTTATGACTTGCATCAGTGGTGTTTCCGGCTCGGGCAAGTCGACACTCGTGAACGACACTTTATATAAGGCTGTCGCAGACGAGTTAAATCGCTCCAACCGAAATCCCGCTCCGCACAAGAAGATTATTGGTCTTGAAAATATTGATCGTGTGATTGATATCAGCCAGAGTCCCATCGGCAGGACGCCACGCTCCAATCCGGCCACCTACAGCGGCCTGTTTACACCAATACGTGAACTCTTTGCCGGCACACAGGAGGCACGTTCCCGCGGCTACATGCCGGGGCGCTTCAGCTTCAATATAAAGGGTGGTCGTTGCGAGCCGTGTCAGGGTGACGGCGTCATTAAAGTAGAAATGCACTTCCTGCCGGACGTATACGTTCCCTGCGACACGTGTCGCGGAAAACGCTACAACCGCGAAACGCTTGAGATTCGATACAAGGGCAAGAATATTCACGAAGTTCTCGATATGACGATCGAGGATGCGGCTGAATTTTTCAGAAACGTACCGGTTGTTGCTAAGAAACTCACGACGCTTGTAGACGTCGGCCTGAGCTACGTCAGATTGGGGCAGAACGCGACCACACTATCGGGCGGTGAAGCACAGCGAGTTAAACTTGCGAAGGAGCTGTCGAAGCGAGACACCGGCAGCACGCTCTATATTCTTGATGAACCCACGACAGGACTGCATTTCCTCGACATCGAGCATCTACTGCACGTTCTGCACAAACTTCGCGATCGCGGTAACACTGTGGTCGTCATTGAACACAATCTCGATGTCATTAAGACAGCAGATTGGGTGATCGATCTTGGTCCTGAAGGAGGTGACGGCGGTGGACAGATTATTGCGGCAGGGACACCCGAGCAAGTTGCTTCCACGAAAGGATCGTTTACCGGCGAGTACCTAAAACCGTTGGTGAATCGCTCGGATACGTCACGCCGTAGAGCGGCTGTTAGCGCGTGATTCCTGCTCGCTATCGCCCTTCCTTAAGAAGGCATTTTTGTGACGACGGAAACAGCATCGGGCCCGTCTGATTGGGATACTGCCGCGTAGGATAGGAGGAATAAATTCAACGTGACCAGCCTGAGTATCAGTGACATAACATCTCTCCGCAAAGCATTAAATAACACTATACTTTAACGCGCTGGCTCTGCGCTTCGGGTTACACAAACTACGGTCTAGTAATGCGGCGGTCGCTCGTCGACCGGGTCGCTATCCGGTAGACCTTCGCCAGCGGACCGAACCCGCTGAATTAATGCCTTGCATAACTCCTCGAGCTGCATAATCTTCGCTTGCTGTTCAGTCACAACATCGTTCAACTCGTGCAGCATCTGATCCTGGTGGGCCAGCTTGCTTTCGAAATCAATAAATCGTTCCTCGCTCATGCATCTCCCCTGCGATATCTCAGCAATTCGTAATAGGATACACGGGTTAACCCACAGGATTACTTTATGTTGCTGCTTCGATTTAAAGATATAAGATTAGAATTTGGCGAGCAGGTAATACTGCGTGATGCCGAGTTTTTGATCGAGCCTGGCGAGCGCGTCTGCCTGATCGGTCGCAATGGTGCAGGCAAGTCGACGACACTCAAGCTGATTATGGGTGAGATAGAAGCCGATCAAGGTGAGATCATTCCCCAGGCCGGCATGATTGTCAGTCAACTCCGGCAAAATCTCCCGGATGCGATGGACTTGCCCGTGCGAGACGTCATTCTTTCCGGGCTAAAGGATATCGATGCGCTATTGACCGATTATAAAGACATGTCGAGTCGTGATCTTGACAAGCACGGACTGGCCGAACTCGAAACTCTTCACGCCAAAATTGACGCGCACGATGGTTGGCAGATTGATCAGCGCGTTGACGCGACGATGACCGACCTCAATCTACCCGCAGACAAGAAAATGAGCGAGCTTTCAGGCGGCTGGCGACGCCGGGTCGCTCTCGCTCGAGCACTCGTACAAAAACCCGATCTGTTGCTGCTGGATGAGCCAACTAATCACCTTGATATTGCGACCATAAAATGGCTCGAGGACCGTATCTACTCATATCCAGGTGCCGTGCTGTTCATCACCCATGATCGCGCCTTCCTGCAGCGACTTGCCACCCGTATTGTCGAGATTGACCGCGGAAAACTCACTAGCTGGCCTGGCGACTACAGTAATTTCCTAAGGCGAAGGGACAAAGCTCTTGAAGACGAAGAAACTGCGAACGCTCGCTTTAAAAAGAAGCTTGGGCAGGAAGAGGTTTGGATACGGCAGGGCATCAAGGCTCGGCGTACTCGAAACGAGGGCCGTGTTCGCTCACTTGAAAAAATGCGTGAGGAGTTTGCCGGTCGTGTTACACAAGACGACAAAGCTCGTATACATATCGAGGAAGCCGAGCAATCCGGTCGTAAGATTATTCGCGCGAAGAACGTTGCCTACAGCTACGGTGACGAAAAAGTAATTCAGGATTTCTCTATCAAGATAATGCGCGGCGATAGAATAGGCTTGATCGGCAATAACGGGGTCGGCAAGACTACCCTATTGCGCCTGCTATTGGGGCAGCTCGAGCCACAGGGTGGAACAATCAAACACGGCACAAATCTCAAAATTGGATACTTCGATCAATTGCGTCAGACACTCGACTTAGAAAAATCAGTTGCCTATAACGTCGGCGAAGGTCGAACCTACATTAATCTCAATGGCAAAGAACGTCATATAGTTAGCTATCTGAAGGGGTTTCTATTTACGCCCAAACGCTCAGCAATGCCCGTCAAAGCATTATCCGGCGGCGAACGAAACCGGGTCATTCTTGCCAAACTATTTACGCGTGCTGCAAACCTTTTGATTCTTGATGAACCGACCAACGATCTGGACATCGAGACGCTTGAGGTCCTTGAGAAGCGACTGTGTGATTACAACGGGACCTTAATCGTGGTGAGTCATGACCGAGAGTTCCTCGATAACGTTGTCACCAGCACCATCGTATTCGAAGAAGATGGTCAGGCTCGAGAGTATGTTGGCGGATATTCCGACTGGGTGCGACAGGGTCATCAGCTCGCGGAGACAGAGAATATTGCAGTCGCTGAAGCGAGAAAACACGAGGCGAGCGATCGCCGCAAGACCAAATCGAAAACAAAACTCAGCTACAAGGAGCAACGCGAACTCGATCAACTGCCTGGGGAAATTGAATTACTTGAGTCCAATATATCGACACTGCAGTCCGAGATCGCGTCTCCGGATTTCTACTCCAATGATAGCGAGCACGTGCAAACGATTCTGAATAAACTTGGTGAGATTGAAGGGTTATTGGAACAACGCGTCGAACGTTGGGGCGAACTGCAGAGTCAGCAGGATTCACTGCAGTCCCACTAAATAATTGGCCGAGTAATATAAAAGCACAGTTCAGGCATTGGCGTGTCAATAGTGCTGCAACGCGGAATTGCGAGTCGTATTCCTCAATACCTTCGCTCGTCTCAATGATGAGTTTGCTGCCCTTCAAGTCGCGAAACAATAATTTTTTCACTCATGATCGCCTGACTTTATCTCGTCGCTTACGTGCTGCTGTCCATCATAGCTGCGTCCTCTAATGCGATGTGCCAAACAAGCGATCTCCTGCGTCGCCGAGTCCTGGCACGATGTATTTTTTCTCGTTGAGCTTCTCATCAATCGCTGCTACGTAAATCGGTACATCCGGGTGTTCAGCTTCGACCAGTGCGATTCCCTCAGGGCAGGTCACTATGCACACTACAACGATACTGCCCGCACCGCTTTCCTTGAGCTTGTCGATAGCGGCGGCGGTCGAGCCGCCGGTGGCCAGCATGGGATCGATGATGATGCAGGTCCCGCCTCTGATCTGCTGCGGAAATCTCTCGTAATAAGTAACAGGTAGTTTCGTTTCTTCGTCACGATATAAGCCGACGAAACCAACGCGTGCGGTCGGCACCAACTCGAGAATACCTTCCAGCATACCAACGCCCGCGCGCAAAATTGGAACTACGACCAAGTCAGTATCCAGCTTGTGACACGTTGCCTCTGCGACGGGCGTTTGCACTAACACTTCCTTGGTCTTTATGTTCTTGAGCGCTTCGTAGCAAATGAACTTGGTAATCTCCGTTGCCAATTCACGAAATCGTTTATGCCCAGTATCCACATCTCGAATGATGGCAAGCTTGTGCTGTACACAGGGGTGGTCTATCAATATAGCCATTACTTAGTCTCCATTTGCCGGCTATGCTGCTTCCGACCAGATTGCGTATTCAGTTCCGGTCGGATCGGTGAAATGAAATCTTCGGCCGCCCGGAAATGGGAAAATAGGCTCAGATATTGTCGCTCCGAGCGCCTAGGCGTGATCAAATTCACGCTCAAGGTCTGTGCTGAAAAATACTACCAATACGCCAGTCGCTGGCGCTGCCTCGACTGACCGACGAAATCCGCGATCCATTTGGCTGTCGTTAAAACTCATATAGTCATCGCCCCACGCCTGAAGCTACCAGCCGAACAGGGCTGAGAAAAATCACGCGCCTTACCGAGATCTATAACGGGAATCTCGACGTAGTCAATTCTGTTTTCCAATCTTATAGCTATATCTCTTTCTACGGCTCTTTTAATCTCAACAACGGACGCTCAGCATTGATAATGCATAGTCCCAAAATCACCGTTTATCTCGTAGCGCCCATCGTCATGTCCTCGCATACCCGACGGCCACTTAGTACTTTCCACCTAACTGTTCATCGCTTTCGAGAGTGTTTTCTTAGCTACTTTGAGGTCCAACTTCGTCGCGGCGTTGCTAGCTTCAACATCACGCAATGCCGCCAACGCAACTTCTACGTCTGTCCCGGCCAGCCAAGCCACGACCTGGCTAAGCTTGTCGGCATCGTCATCAACTACGGCCGTGCCGTCACCGTCGAGAGCGGCAACGCGATGCTTGCAGAGGTTGCCAAACGTTCCTGCGGGACAGTTGCACAACGCAGTGAGACTGGCACCATCCTTGATGAACGTGAGCTCGTACGGATTCGCTGACGATCCCTTTACTAACAATGTAAGTTCTTCCATTGCTTTCTATCCCAGTTTTCTAATTCCGATCGCGCCGCGAATCTGGTCCATATACGGCACTGAGACTTCTCGTGCACGTACGGCGCCCTTTCGAAGCTCCGCTTCGATAATCGAAGGATCTGCTATTAATCGATCATACTCGGCACGCGCTGGACCTATGTGATCGTTAATGTACTCGAATAACTGCTGCTTCATAGCACCCCAGCCGATGCCTTCAGCATATTGCTTCTCGATAGCCGCCGTTTCTTCCGGCGTCGCGAAAGCTTTGTACATATCGTAGAGCGTGTTGCCCTCTATATCCTTAGCTTCACCTGGCTCCAGAGAGTTTGTCTTGATTTTCATTATGAGCTTTCGAAACTTTTTTTCCGGCGCGAACAAAGGGACAGTATTGTTATAGCTCTTCGACATCTTACGGCCGTCTAGTCCCGCCAAAACAGCTGTGTGCTCATCAATAAGGGGTTCGGGTAACACGAGCACATCACCGTAGTGATAATTGAAGCGCTGCGCGATGTCTCGTGCCATTTCGACGTGCTGCTTCTGATCTCGACCAACAGGCACTTTCGTTGCTTTGAACATCAGAATATCAGCCGCCATCAGTATCGGATAGCTGTAAAGCGCCATCGTGATGCCTTTGTCCGGATCTTTATTGCCGCCGTCAACATTAGACTGCACCGCGGCCTTGTAGGAATGCGCGCGATTCATCAGGCCCTTCGCCGTCATGCTGGTCAGTATCCAGGTTAGCTCGGGGATTTCTGGAATATCCGATTGCCGGTAGAACACGGAATTATTAGTATCCATGCCGAGCGCCAACCATGCGGCGGCTATTTCCAGCGTCGACTGACTTATTTTGTCGGGGTCTTCATTCTTGGCCAGCGCGTGAAAATCGGCTAGGAAGTAGTAATTCTTCTTGTTCGCATCCTTGCTCGCCACGACGCTCGGGCGAATTGCTCCAACGTAATTGCCGATGTGCGGAATGCCCGTCGTGGTGATACCTGTCAGGTATATTTCTTGCGTCATTAATTAGTAACCTGCTGCCTGTCCATCTTTCCTGACTTCCGAGGCGCCGTAATAAACGCCCTGCTCTTTGTCCCACATAATGGCCTGATAGCCGCCAAAACTTCCATCGCTGTCGCCCAGCATGTGTCCCACTGCCTCAAGTTTAGTACGAGTTTCGGCACTGAATGCAGACTCCAGATGCACCACACCACCATCCGCCATTGTTGTGCCGGTTGGTTGGGACGATCCAGTGTGATTGATTCGTGCCGCGTCACCGGCCTCCTGCAAGTTCATCCCAAAGTCGATCATATTGATCACGATCTGAGCATGCCCCTGGGGTTGCATAGATCCACCCATGAGTCCGAAGCTCATGAGTGGTTCACCATCTTTCATGACGAACGCAGGAATGATCGTATGAAAGGGGCGTTTGCCGCCCGCAACAACATTCGCGTGACCGGCATCCAATGCAAACACCTCGGCGCGATCCTGCAAGACGAAGCCTAGGTCGCCCGGCGTCATTCCAGATCCCATACCTCGATAATTACTCTGAATTAGTGACACCATATTGCCGCTCGCATCTGCGACAGTAAGGTAAATCGTGTCTCCGGATTCGAGCTTGGCATCCCCTGCGGGCAGGGATGTAGAGGCCTCGTCGGCCTTTATTAGGTCGCGCCTTACATTCGCATAACTCTTTGATATCAAGGTTTCAACCGGTACGTCGACAAAATCCATGTCCGCGTAGTATTTCGCTCGGTCTTCGAATGCCAGTTTCTTCGCTTCAACGAACGTATGAATATATTCGGCGCTACCAAATCCCATCGCCGCAATATCAAATCCCTCAAGGACATTAAGTATCTGTAATGCCGCTATTCCCTGCCCATTCGGTGGCAGCTCATACACATCCCAACCACGATAGTTTGTGGAAACAGGTGTCACCCACTCAGACTCGTGCGTGGCCAGGTCGTCGTAATTTAGTAATCCGCCCTGCTCGGCCATATAAGCGTCTATTCTCTTCGCGATATCGCCTTTATAGAACTCGTCCCTGCCTTTTTCAGCGATGGCTGTCAGCGTATTTGCCAGGCGAGGATTCTTGAACATCTCGCCTTTCTTAGGAACATCGCCGCCCGGCATATACGTCTCAGCGAATCCTGGGAAATGACCGAGTAGCGCCTTGTTCGATTGCAGGTAATACGCGATAACTTCGGAAACTGGAAAGCCTTCGCGTGCATATGCGATCGTCGGTGCCAGTATTTCTGCCATATCCAGTCGTCCGTAGCGGCCATGCAGTTCGAACCAGCCATCGACGGTCCCTGGGACGCTTACGGGCAATGGCCCAAATGATGGGATAACATCGATGCCGCGTTCCTGGAAGTACTCAAGTGTCATTGCTTTTGGGGCGCGCCCTGAGGCATTCAGCCCAACAAGCTCCTTTTTCTCGGCGTCCCAGACGATGGCAAATAGATCGCCACCAATGCCATTACCGGTCGGCTCCATCAAACCCAAGGCCGCGTTCGCCGCGATCGCCGCATCTACAGCGCTTCCGCCAGCTTTTAGAATATCGAGAGCGATCTGAGTCGCCAGTGGCTGGCTGGTGGCCGCCATGCCGTGCGGAGCGATAACCTCGGACCGAGACGCATGATGATGTCCGGCAATCCTGTCATATCCTAGGTTAGGTGCCGCCATGACAGTAACTCCGGAGACCAGAAATGCGAAACTTATTATCCATTTTGAGTATTTCATTCCTTACTCCGTGATCGGAAGGACGGCGAACCTGCCTTCTCACAACCACATATGATGTCACTCGCTGCCTCCGGCGGCAACAGGATATGATTTGAATATGTCATTAACATAATTTTTGAGAATCTTTACGGCACGCCAGCTGAAAAATTTTTAAATGACAATCGATTAACTGACTATATCCATTTAGTGAAACTCGAATAGGGGATAACATTCGAGCATTTATTAACCATCAGGAAGATTTGACTCGCGACGCTTTTGCTCAGCTTTGAGTTTAGCTTTTACCTTAGCGCCCTTGCGCTCAAGGAAGGGTCGCACGAATTCACCAAACCCCGGAAACAAATATATAAAAGTCGTGAGGAATCCACTGAATTTTGGTATCGACTGCTCACGAAACTGGTTACTACAGATATCCAATATTGCCTGGGCTACTTCATCCGCCATACTGATCGGTTGCGAAAACGTCAAATCGGAATTCGCGTCTATGTCAACCATAATAAACCCGGTATCAATCGGGCCTGGAGATACTACCGCCAGCTTAATATTACTATTGGCAAGTTCAGTGCCTAGTGCATAAGTGAAGGATCGCAGACCCGCTTTGCTTGCAGCATACCCAGCACTTCCAGGAATCGGCACACGGCCTGCCAACGATCCAACATTAATGATCGCTCCTCCACCTACCTCTCGAAAATACGGTAGCGCTAGACGAGACAACACGAGAGGTGCCTTTAGATTAACATCGATCATCTTGCCAAGATCGCTGACGTCAATATCTTCAACAAGACCGCGGCTGTGAAATCCCGCATTATTAACTAGTACATCGATTCGTCCGAACTCAAATACTGTTTTCTTAAAAAGATCGTCGCATGCCGCAGCATCCGATACATCCATCGCGAACACCTCGACCTTTGTTTTAGATCGCAGCTCTTCAGCTATGGCGTCGAGATTTTTCTTATTTCGTGCGACCAGCATCAGGTTCGCCCCGACCTCAGCGAACATGCGTGCTGTAGCAGCGCCAACACCTTCGGATCCGCCCGTGATAATTACTGTCTTGTTGTTAAATATCATTGAACAAATAATATCACTGTAGAAGTAGCACAACGAGCGATCAAAAGCCGATATAACCCTTAATCTTCTTCCGCTAGCTCAAGGCCCAGCCGTAGACGTCGAGCTGATCCAGATCCAATACGGCCGCCGGATCGAAAAATTCCTTATTCAATATGACGCAATCATCAAAGGCTTTTTCGCTAATGGGCCTGCCTCTATTTTGGGCCATATCGATAACTTTAGAAGTGTCAGCTGAGGATCACTGTGATTCCACTCATAGTTATGAAATTTACTATTTCTTTAAATTTCAAGTTGTTACTGATACACCGTGACGGCGAACACAAAAAAGCCGGGCAATACCCGGCTTTTTTTATACGGCTAAGGCGTCGAATTTAACTAGTCTTCGGCGACAACTTCTTCTGCAGCCTGATCCGTCAGCATAACAATCGCCATTGGCGCATTGTCACCCGGACGTGGTCCAGCCTTAAAGATGCGAAGGTAGCCACCGGGACGGTCTTTACAGCGTGGACCAATCTCTGTGAACAACTTGGCAACGACTTCTTTGTCACGAAGGCGATTAAAAGCCAAGCGTCGATGTGCAACGCTGTCTTCTTTCGCAAGCGTAATTAGAGGTTCAACGACACGACGCAGTTCTTTTGCTTTCGGTAAAGTCGTACGAATCGTCTCGTGCTTAATCATCGATGCCGCCATGTTACGAAACATTGCTTTGCGATGTGAGCTGTTACGACCCAGTTTACGACCGGATTTTCTATGGCGCATTTTGCTTTCCTAGTATTCTTTATTTACAACACGAGCTATCCCGAGCTGTTTTATATCACGAGTTCGTGCTCGGGACGCAGCTTCGCTGGCGGCCAGTTATCCAGGTGCATACCCAGACCCAGACCGTGGCCTTCCAAGACTTCCTTAATCTCTGTCAAAGATTTCTTACCAAGATTCGGTGTGCGAAGAAGCTCAACCTCGGTACGCTGTACAAGATCACCGATGTACATGATGTTTTCCGCCTTGAGGCAATTCGCCGAACGGACTGTAAGCTCAAGCTCGTCAACCGGACGCAGCAAAATAGGATCAATCTGATCCTCAGCCTGCGCACCAACACCTTCTTCTTGACCCTGCAGGTCAACAAAGACAGATAATTGATCTTTCAGAATGCTGCCCGCACGGCGAATAGCTTCTTCTGGATCGATTGTTCCGTTGGTCTCGATCTCGATAAGCAACTTATCAAGATCAGTACGCTGTTCAACACGCGCTGCCTCAACGTTGTACGTTACGCGAACAACCGGGCTGAATGACGCGTCGAGTTGCAGACGACCGATAGGGCCATCTTCTTCTTCGAATGACGGACGCTGTGTAGCCGGACGATAACCACGACCGCGCTCGACTTGCAGAATCATGTTCAACTCGCCCGCTTTGGTCAGGTTCGCAATGACCAATTCAGGGTTCATAACTTCAACGTCATGATCGAGCTGTATATCTCCAGCCGTTACCGGACCGGGACCTTTTTTCGAAATGCGTAGCTCGGCAGTGTCACGAGTATTCATCGTAACGGCAACCTGTTTCAGGTTAAGAAGGATATCAACGACATCTTCCTGTACGCCTTCAATACTAGTGTACTCGTGCAGCACGCCTTCGATTTCGGCTTCTGTAATTGCAGCACCTGGCATCGACGACAGCAAAATACGACGTAGTGCGTTGCCAAGCGTGTGACCGAAACCGCGTTCGAACGGCTCAATCGTAACTGTGGCTTGCTCGTCATTGACCGGCGATACCTTCACAACGCGCGGCTTCAAAAATTCATGTACTGATTCCTGCATGGGAAAATACCCTCCTGGGGCTACTTCGAGTACAACTCGACGACTAGGTTTTCGTTGATATCAGGGAGAATGTCTTCCCGATCCGGCAACGACGTCAAAACACCCGCCATCTTCTTCGTGTCAACATTGACCCAATCGGGCAAGCCAACTTGTCCTGCAATCTCAAGTGCGCTCTGAATGCGAAGTTGCTTTTTCGCCTTCTCACGAATAATTACCGCATCGCCTGCCTTGAGCTGAGCGGACGGAATATTAACGACTTTGCCGTTAACTTCGATGCTCTTATGGCTCACCAGCTGACGCGCTTCTGCGCGTGTTGACGCAAAGCCCATACGGTAAACAACGTTATCCAAGCGCCCTTCGAGAAAGCGCAGCAGGTTTTCACCCGTTGAGCCTTTCAGTTGAGCTGAACGCTTGTAGTAGTTGCGGAACTGTCTTTCGAGTACACCATACATTCGACGCAGTTTCTGCTTCTCTCTGAGTTGCAGTCCGTATTCCGACACGCGTGGGCGACGTTGAGCCGCACCGCCTGGAGGAACATCCAGCTTGCACTTTGATTCGAGCGGCCTGACGCCACTCTTCAGAAACAGATCCGTGCCTTCGCGGCGGGACAGTTTACATGTTGGTCCTAGATATCTTGCCATTATTCAGCCTCTACACGCGGCGCTTTTTAGGCGGGCGACAGCCATTGTGAGGAATCGGAGTGACATCCTCAATATTTTGAATACGGAATCCCAAAGCATTCAGAGCGCGTACTGCAGACTCACGCCCTGGACCGGGTCCACGAACACGCACGTCAACATTTTTTACGCCAAACTCGAGAGCCGCACGGCCCGCTTTGTCGGACGCAACCTGAGCTGCGAACGGGGTTGATTTACGAGATCCACGAAAACCGCAACCGCCAGCCGTTGCCCATGAAAGCGCATTACCCTGACGATCGGTAATCGTGATGATCGTATTATTGAAGGACGCGTGAATGTGCGCAACGGCATCAACCACGTGTTTTTTTACCTTCTTTTTCTTTACTTCAGCCATCTAAGACCTACCTCTTGATCGGACGGCGCGGACCTTTACGGGTTCGCGCGTTCGTACGAGTGCGTTGGCCGCGTAGCGGCAAACCACGTCTATGACGGATACCACGGTAAGAACCGAGATCCATTAAACGCTTGATATTCATTGACGTCTCGCGACGTAAATCACCTTCCACCGTGAAGATTGCAACAGCTGATCTTAGCTTCGCAACTTCTGGCTCAGCCAGATCTTTTACTTTGATGTCCGGTGCAACACCGGCCGCCTCGCAAATTTGTTTTGCGCGCGTGTCACCAATACCAAAGATTGCCGTCAGTGCAATTACGACGTGCTTCGTTAACGGAATGTTTATGCCTGATATACGTGCCACTTAACCTATCCTTATCGATAAACCGGGATTAACCCTGGCGCTGCTTGTGCCGTGCGTCGGTCTTACATACAACGCGTACGACACCTTTGCGGCGAACAATCTTACAGTTTCTGCAAATTTTCCTAACTGATGCTCGAACTTTCATGAGCCCTCTCTATCACGCTGACCATATCAGCGAGTTTGTCCACTTTTGTTTTTGCCATAATCACGCAGGTTGGCTTTCTGCATCATGCCATCGTACTGGTGACTCATCGCATGTGCTTGCAACTGTGACATAAAGTCCATCGTGACAACGACCAGGATCAGCAGCGAGGTGCCACCAAAGCTAAACGGCATGCTCGGGTAGAACATGCGAACTATCTCAGGAAGCAGACATACACCAGCGATATAAAGCGCTCCCCAAAACGTCAGTCGAGTCAGAACTCGGTCAATGTATTCCGCCGTGTGTGCACCCGGCCGAATACCCGGCAGGAACGCACCACCCTTCTTCAGCTGATCAGCAGTCTCTTGCGAGTTGTACTGAAGCGCTGTGTAGAAGAAGCAGAAGAAAATAATCAAAGCTGCGTACAGCAAAACGTAAACAGGCTGACCGGGACCAAGATTGGCGCCAATCGTCTGTAATGCTCTTTGTACGATCGTTGCGCTTGAATCAGTAGCCTGACCAAAAAACTGTGCGATCGTCGCTGGGAACATCAAAATACTAGACGCAAAGATCGGCGGAATAACGCCCGCCATATTAATTTTGAATGGTAGGTGCGTACTCTGCGCCTGCATCATCTTGCGGCCCTGCTGCCGTCGCGCATAATTTACTGTGATGCGCCGTTGCGCACGCTCCATGTAAACCACAAAAACAACCGCCGCGATGCCGCCAAGCAACATCAAAATAGCAAAAATCGACTGCATCTCGCCGGTGCGAACCAGTTCCGCCGTGCCAGCAATAGCGCCGGGTAGTCCAGCTACAATTCCGGACAAAATAATCATCGAAATACCATTGCCGATACCACGTTCCGTGATTTGCTCACCCAACCACATAAGGAAGACCGTACCCGTAACCAGCGTAATACACGCCGTAATCAAGAATGATGGACCCGGATTTACGACCAACCCTTGCTGACCCTGTAACCATGATGCCGCTGCTATGGACTGGAAACTCGCCAGAGCGACCGTACCGTAGCGCGTGTACTTCACTATCTGGCGACGACCACTCTCGCCATCTTTGCGAAGCTGATCGAGGCTAGGAACGATTCGACTCGCCATCTGCATAATAATGGATGACGAAATATACGGCACGATACCGAGCGCAAAAATACCAAATCGCGACAGCGCACCGCCAGAGAACAGATTGAACGTCGCCAGCAATCCGCCAGACTGCTGTTGGAAGAAGTCATTCAACGCCACAGGATCGACGCCAGGCACCGGTATGTAGGTACCACAACGGTATACGATCAGCGCACCGATGAGAAACAGAAAGCGAATTCTTAGTTCGCCGTGTTTGCTCGCCTGCTGCGCAACATCTGCCGGATTTTGTGGAGGCTTCTTCGCCATATTTAATACATTTGCGACTTAAAAGTCGCTCCTTACTATTCTTCGATTGAACCGCCAGCTTTCTCGATCTCTTCACGGGCACCCTTGGTTACCTTAAGACCTCTCAGCTTGACTGCTTTTGTAACTTCACCAGACTTGATGACCTTAACTTTAGTCACAAACGCCGGTACTAAATTCATTGCCTTCAGTACATCCATATCGATGACCTCAGCTGTTGGCAGATTGAGCTCATGTAATCGCAACTCAGCCGTGAGGCGGGCCATACGCGAGCGGAAACCCACTTTCGGCAAGCGGCGCTGCAAAGGCATTTGTCCGCCCTCGAATCCGACTTTGTGGAATCCGCCAGAACGTGCTTTCTGGCCCTTAACGCCACGACCACTGGTCTTACCCTGCCCAGCAGAGTGACCACGGCCCTTACGCTTGCCTACTTTTTTTGCACCGGCACCCGGTGATAGATCGTTCAGACGCATGTCAAGCTTCCTCTACCGAAACCATGTACGAAACACGATTAATCATGCCGCGATTCTCAGGAGTATCAAGGACCGTCACTGTGTGGCGAATCCTTCTCAGGCCCAAGCCATCAATGCAGGCTCTGTGGCTTTTCAGCCGCCCGAACTTGCTTTTCAGCTGCGTGACTTTTAATTCTTTGGTCTTCGCCATGGTCTTGTCTCTTAAATTCTCTTTTCAATCATCCGCGCACTAAATCAGGCGAGGATTTCCTTAACTTTCTTTCCACGCTTGGCTGCAATGGACTGTGGTGAGTGAATCTCCGACAGGCCTTTGATCGTCGCACGTACAACGTTGATCGGGTTTCGTGAACCGTAACTCTTCGCCAGTACGTTACGAACGCCCGCCGCTTCAAACACAGCTCGCATCGCACCACCAGCAATTACGCCGGTACCTTCTGATGCCGGCTGCATGTAAACCAAAGTCGCACCGTGACGGCCCTTCTTCGCGTACTGCAATGTGTCTTTGTTTAAATTGAGGCTGATCATGTTCTTACGAGCAGCCTGCATAGCCTTCTGAATCGCAATTGGCACTTCACGTGCCTTGCCGTAGCCGAAGCCAACCTGGCCGGCGCCGTCGCCAACTACAGTGAGTGCTGTGAATCCAAATTGCCGGCCACCCTTAACTACTTTGGCGACGCGGTTAACGGTGACCAGTTTTTCAATAAAGTCATCGTTCGATTGATTTTTGTCGTTTCTAGCCATTATCAATAGTGTCCTATTAGAACTTCAGTCCGGCTTCACGAGCCGCATCGGCTAGTGCTTTTACACGGCCGTGGTAACGGAAACCGGAACGGTCGAACGCGACAGTGCCGATGCCAGCCGCTTTCGCTTTTTCTGCGATACGCGCACCAACAATGGCTGCTGCTTCGACGTTGCCGCCATTCTTGATTCCTTTGCGAACCTCGGCTTCGAGCGAAGACGCCGATGCCAAAATTTTGTTGTCATGAGCGGCGATAACCTGAGCATAAATATGCCGCGGCGTACGATGCACGCTAAGACGAGTAGCTTCTAGTTCACGAATCTTCGAGCGGCCCCTGCGGGCACGACGTAGACGATTTTCTTTCTTACTAAGCTTCATGGTGTGACCCTAATTATTTCTTCTTCGCTTCTTTAAGTACGACACGCTCATCTGCATATCGAACACCCTTGCCTTTATACGGCTCAGGCGGACGGAAGCGGCGAATTTCAGCAGCAACCTGACCAACTTTCTGCTTGTCAGTGCCTCTAATGATGACTTCTGTCTGACTCGGCGTTTCAATATCAATCCCTTCCGGGGACGAATAAACGACCGGATGCGAGAAACCGAGAGTCAGGTTCAGGCTCTTGCCCTGCGCCTGCGCGCGATAACCAACTCCAACCAGCTCGAGCTTGCGCTCGTAACCTTGAGTTACACCGTGGGCCATATTGGCTAACAGTGAGCGCATCGTGCCGGTAACAGCCATCGCGAAACGAGATCCTGAACGCGGCGCCAGTGTTAGCGTGCCATCTTCGGATTTCAATTCAACTTCAGAGTTAAGTTCCATCGACAATTCGCCCTTTCCGCCTTTCAGCGTGACAACGTTGCCGTTTTGCTTGAACTCGACGCCTTTTGGCAGCTCAACCGGTGATTTTGCAATTCTTGACATAGTCCTATCTCTTCTTAATGGGGTTCCGCGTTAGGAAACGACGCAGAGCACCTCACCACCAATACCTTTTGCACGAGCCTGGCGATCGCTCATAACGCCAGCTGACGTTGATACGATTGCCACACCAAGGCCACCCAATACTTTCGGTAGCTCATCTTTGCCACGATAAATTCTGAGACCCGGCTTACTGGTACGCTGGATCGTCTCGATTACCGGGACGCCTTCGAAATACTTCAGCTCAACGGTGAGTTGTTTTTCCGCACCTTCACCGTTGATCGTGAAACCGAGGATGTAGCCTTCGTCCTGCAATACTTTTGCAACAGCTTCTTTAGCTTTCGAAGCGGGCATAGCGACAGTCACTTTACGTGCGCCTTGTCCGTTACGAATACGGGTTAGCATGTCTGCAATTGGATCACTCATACTCATGTTCTGTCTCCGCCTACCAGCTAGCTTTCGTCAAGCCGGGGATTTCGCCGTTCATAGCAGCTTCACGCAGCTTGTTACGGGCTAGGCCAAATTTCTGATAAACACCATGCGGGCGCCCCGTGATTGCACAACGATTACGTTGTCGCACCGAGCTACCATCACGTGGCAAACTATTGAGCTTCGCCTGTGCAACCGCACGCTCATCATCCGTGCTGTAGATGTTGCGAACGATCGCTTTCAGTACCTTGCGCTTCTCGCCGTGCCGGGCTACCAGTTTGGTTCGCTTTGCTTCGCGCATGATCATCGACTTCTTTGCCATGTATTTTCTCTATTTCTTGAATGGGAAGTTGAACGCTTCGAGAAGCGCCCTGCCTTCCTCGGGATTGCGCGCCGTCGTGGTAATGATGATATCCATTCCACGCAGTGCATCAATTTCATCGTAGTTGATTTCCGGGAAAATAATCTGTTCCTGGACACCCATACTGTAATTACCTTGGCCATCAAACGACTTCGGGTTCAAGCCACGGAAGTCGCGAATACGCGGGATAGCGATGGTTACGAGACGATCAAGGAATTCGTACATGCGTTCGCGGCGCAAGGTGACCTTGCAACCAATCGGCATGTCCTCACGAATCTTGAAGCCAGCTACCGACTTACGAGCTATTGTCGTAACCGGCTTCTGACCAGCAATCTGCTGCATATCACCGCGCGCTTTTTCCATGATCTTCTTGTCAGCAACCGCTTCGCCTACACCCATATTGATGGTGATTTTGGTGATCTTCGGTACTTCCATCAGATTCTTCAGACCCAGCTTCTTCTGGATTTGACCAGCAAGCTCGCTCTTATACTTTTTGTGTAATCGTGCCATCGTCTTATCTCTTAAATATCGACAACGTCGCCGCTCTTGAAGGCGCGTACTTTCTTGCCATCTTCAACGCGGAAACCAACTCGCTCACCCTTCTTAGATTTCGGGTTAAAAACGAGTACGTTCGAAATATTCAGTGGCATCGCATGGTCTTTAATACCACCTGCTTCGCCAACATTTGGGTTCGGTTTGACGTGCTTTTTCGCGAGGTTAATACCCTCAACCAGCACGCGATCATCAGCAAAAACCTCAAGCACGGTGCCACGACGGCCCTTGTCCTTTCCGGCTGTTACGATGATTTCGTCACCTTTTCTGATCTTGTTCATAATTTCATTCGCGGCCTTAGAGCCGCTCCTACAGTATCTTTCGCTACAGCACTTCTGGTGCTAATGAAATAATTTTCATAAACTGGCTGGTTCGCAACTCGCGAGTAACCGGTCCAAAAATACGTGTGCCAATTGGCTCAAGACGTGCATTCAGCAAAACCGCTGCGTTGCCGTCGAAGCGAATCAACGAACCGTCTTTACGACGGACACCCTTACGGGTGCGAACGACGACGGCATTGTAAACCTCGCCTTTCTTAACCTTGCCACGCGGGATAGCGTCTTTAACGCTGACCTTTATGACATCACCTACACCAGCGTACCGACGCTTTGAGCCGCCGAGTACCTTGATGCACTGCACGCGACGGGCACCTGAGTTATCTGCCGCATCCAGGACTGTCTGCATCTGAATCATGACTGCATCCTAAGTGTTATGACTTATCTGCCGCGCGTTCAACAATGTTGACGACCGACCAGGATTTATTTTTCGAAATCGGACGACCTTCAGAAATCTGAACTCGATCACCCGCCTTACACTCGTTTGTAGCATCGTGCGCCATCACCTTGGACGTGCGACGCATGTACTTGCCGTAAATCGGGTGCTTAATCAAACGCTCAATAGCAACAGATACGGTCTTGTCCATCTTGTCGCTGACAACACGACCTACAATCGTCCGTTGTGCTTTCTTTTCTTCACTCATTTGTCTTCACCCACTGCACGCAAAAGCTCACTAAGAACTGTTTTTACGCGCGCGATATCTTTTTTGACACGACCATGCTGATGCACTTGTGTCATTTCGCCAGTTGCCTGCTGCATACGCAGGTTGAACTGCTCGCGTCGCAGCGCAACGAGTTCTTCGTTGAGCTCTTCCACCGACTTACCTCGAAGGTCAGCTGCATTCATCACATCACCTGCCGTTTAACAAACGTGGTATTGAACGGCAGTTTTGCCGCTGCCAGACGAAACGCTTCGCGAGCAATTTCTTCTGTAACACCTTCCATCTCATACATTACGCGGCCTGGCTGAATCTGGCATACCCAGTATTCAACGTTACCTTTGCCTTTACCCTGACGCACTTCAAGCGGCTTCTTGGAAATCGGCTTGTCGGGAAAAACCCGAATCCAGATCTTTCCACCGCGCTTAATGTAACGAGTCATTGCACGACGAGCTGCCTCAATCTGACGTGCCGTCAGACGACCACGACCGGTCGCTTTGAGTCCATACTCACCGAACGAAACATCGCTCCCGCGAAGAGCAAGGCCGCGATTACGTCCCTTAAACTGCTTGCGAAATTTTGTGCGTTTTGGCTGTAACATTTTCGTCTATCCAATAGTAGCGGGGCGTTCTTACGAACGTGCCGCTTTAGTTTCTGCCGGCTCTGCCGGAATCACTTCAGGCTTTTCGAACACTTCGCCCTTCATGATCCATACTTTCACACCGATCACACCGTATGTCGTGTGTGCTTCAGCGGTGCCATAATCAATATCCGCACGCAACGTGTGCAGCGGAACTCGGCCCTCGCGGTACCATTCAGAACGTGCGATTTCAGCACCATTCAAACGACCGCCGACCTTGACCTTGATACCCTCAGCACCAACACGCATCGTGTTTGTAACTGCGCGCTTCATAGCCCGCCGAAACATTACGCGCCGTTCGAGCTGCTGAGCGATGCCTTCGGCAACCAGCTGCGCGTCGAGCTCAGGCTTGCGAACTTCGTTGATATTGATACGAACTTCACCGATATTCATTTCAACCATCGCGGCAACTTCTGAGCGAAGTTTTTCAATATCTTCGCCCTTCTTGCCGATTACGATGCCAGGACGCGCCGTGTGAATCGTAATATTGCATTTCTTCGACGGACGCTCGATCGTGATGCGGCTAATTGATGCATCCTTCAATTTTTTCTTGATGAAGACTCGAATCAAATGGTCCGCGCGGATGTACTTGGGGAACGTCTTGGCATCTGCATACCATGTCGATGACCAATCCTTAACGATTCCGAGGCGTATTCCTGTTGGGTGTACTTTCTGGCCCATATTACTTTTCGTCTCCAACGCGGATCGTGATGTGGCTGTTCCGCTTAATAATTTGTGCACCACGACCTTTTGCACGAGCGCGGAAACGTTTAAACGTTGGTGCCTCGTTAACTTCAATGGTCGCAACTTTCAATTCATCAATATCTGCGCCGTGGTTATGCTCAGCGTTTGCTACGGCAGACTCCAAAATCTTCTTTACGATACGAGCGCTTTTCTTCGGCGAGAAAGTCAAAGCGCGCAACGCGTCGTCTACAGACTTGCCGCGAATGACATCAGCCACCAGCCGGCACTTCTGCGGAGAAATTCGTGCGTATCTCAATGTTGCTGCAACTAGCATGATTCAGCCCCCCCTACTTAGTTTTCCGATCACCGGAGTGACCGCGAAACGTACGGGTCACCGCAAACTCACCGAGCTTGTGACCGACCATGTTTTCAGAAATCAGAACAGGTATGTGCTGACGACCGTTATGAACGGCAATTGTCAATCCAACCATATCCGGCAGAACCATTGAACGGCGTGACCACGTCTTAATCGGACGGCGATCGTTCGCCTTTGCTGCTACTGCAACTTTCTTCACCAAATGGTTATCGACGAATGGACCTTTTCTTACGCTACGCGGCATTATCGAAATCCTTTACTTACGCTTCTTGTTACGGCGGCGAACAATCATGCCATCCGTACGCTTGTTTGAACGCGTCTTCGCGCCCTTCGTCGGTGTACCCCATGGGCTAACCGGGTGACGTCCACCTGATGTACGACCCTCACCACCACCGTGTGGGTGATCGACCGGGTTCATCGCAACACCTCGAACTGTCGGACGAATACCTCTCCAGCGCTTCGCACCGGCTTTGCCGAGCTTACGAAGGTTGTGTTCTCCATGCCCGACTTCGCCAATGGTTGCGCGGCAGTCGCCGTGAATCTTGCGTGTCTCGCCGGAGCGCAAACGCAGCGTTGCGTAGGCACCCTCACGAGCAGCCAGCTGTGCAGAACAACCAGCTGATCGAATGAGCTGACCACCCTTGCCAGGCTTCATTTCAACGTTGTGAACCGTCGTACCAACCGGAATCGCACGAATCGGCAGTGCGTTACCTGGTTTGATCGGCGCATCTTCGCCACTGATGACGGGTGTGCCGGCCCGAACACCTTTTGGTGCCAGAATGTAACGGCGTTCGCCATCAGAATACAAAACCAATGCGATGTGAGCGCTGCGGTTCGGGTCGTATTCGAGGCGCTCTACAACACCCGCGATTCCGTCCTTGTCGCGCTTGAAGTCAACAAGACGGTAGTGCTGCTTGTGACCGCCACCCTGGTGACGAACTGTGATACGACCATTATTGTTGCGGCCACCATTGCCCGACTTCTTTTCGAGAAGAGGTGCGTGCGGCTTGCCCTTATGCAGATCCGGCGTCTTGACTGAGACGACGAAACGGCGTCCAGGCGATGTCGGTTTTGCTTTATGTAGTGACATGTCAAATAACCTTTATTCTGCGCCGAAGAGCTCTTCGATGGAGGCCCCATCAGCGAGCTTCACGTATGCTTTTTTCCAGTTCGGACGACGACCTTTGGTCTGTTGAAAACTCTTGGTTTTACCCTTGACGTTAACAACCTGCACCGCTTCGACTTTAACCTCGAAGAGCAGCTCAACTGCCTGTGCTACCTCTTTTTTCGTTGCGTCTGTACGAACCTTCAAAACAACCTGATTACTCTCAGCCGCTACGTGTGCCTTTTCAGACAGATGCGGACCTTGAATAACTGTCAATAATTTTTCCTGATGCAGGGCTCGACTCATGACAGGCGCTCCTCAATCAGTTTCAGCGCTGGTAACGTTACCAGAATCTTCTCGAATCGAATCAGCACGACCGGGTCCATTGAAGCAACGTCGCAGATGCCAACATTCGGCAAGTTGCGAGCTGCAAGGAAAACCTTCTCATCGAACGCTTCATTCAGGATCAGGACGTTGTCCAGATTGTATTCCTTAAGCTTCGTTGCCAGCAGTTTCGTTTTCGGCGCTTCGAGCACGAGCTCGCTGACGACGACCATACGATCCTGGCGAATCAGTTCTGACAGAACCGAGCGGATAGCCGCGCGATACATTTTCTTATTTACTTTCTGGTTGAAGTTGCGAGGTTGCGCCGCAAAAGTGCGGCCACCGCCAACCCAGATCGGGCTGCGCGAAGTACCAGCACGTGCGCGACCGGTACCCTTCTGAGCCCAAGGCTTAGCACCACCACCACGAACTGCAGAACGATTCTTCTGCGCTTTCGTACCAGCACGACTACCTGCGAGATACGCGGTAACGACCTGGTGAATTAGGGGCTCGTTAAAGGCTACGCCGAATGCTGCATCTACAACGTCAACTGTACCCTTATCCTGTAATTTCAATTTCATTACTGCGCCCTCTTCTTCTTGGTCTTAATCGCGGGGCGCACAACAACTTTGCCACCAGCGTGACCAGGGACAGCGCCCTTAATCAGGAGAAGATTCCTTTCGACGTCAACGCGCACAACGACAAGATTCTGCACCGTGCGTTGAACATTACCCATGTGACCGGCCATCTTCTTACCCTTAAAGACGCGGCCAGGCGTTTGGTTCTGACCGATAGAGCCGGGGGCTCGATGCGCTAGCGAGTTACCATGCGTCGCATCCTGCATGCTGAAGTTCCAACGCTTAATGGCACCGGCAAAACCTTTACCGATTGTCGTACCAATAACATCGACTTTCTGGCCTTCCTTGAAGAGGTCGACCTTAAGCTCGTTCCCAGCTGCGAATTCACCTTCGTCGGCGTCATCGAGTTGAAACTCCATCATAAGGTCGCCGGCTTCTACCTTCGCTGCTGCGAAGTGGCCAGCTGCAGGCTTAACCACACGAGATGCTCTACGGCTTCCGGCTGAAACTTGCAGCGCACGATAGCCATCATTCTCAATGGTTTTCACCTGAGTGATTTTATTTGGTTGTGCCTCAATTACGGTGACTGGAATCGAAACTCCGTCTTCCGCAAAGACACGTGTCATGCCGCATTTGCGACCAACAAGACCCATTGTCATGTTCAAAACCTCGCACCGACTTCGTTTGGTCAGTGACAATCTCTAAATTTAAAATCTTCACTATGGCCACTTCGATTGGCGACCACTGTATTTTTCGTTCTATTCAGACATACGAAAGGGCCAGCCATCGCTGAGGAATTAATCCTCGTTGCTCTGGGGCTGACCCAAGCTCCGTCACGGTCAAATAACCGTTTCGGCAGTTCCGGGATTTGCCGTGTCACCCTCGATTTCCTGGCGACTAATATTCGCTATCTATTCTTCTGGCCGACTCCCGGTCCGGCCAAATCTAGCAAGCCCGCAATTATACGACTCCTAACCCTTATTACAAACGGTTTTCAGAGTTTTTCGCGATTTTTTCTAAAACTGATTTAGACCATTAGTATCAAAGACTTAGCTGACAGATATAGACTGCCTGGGTGAGTATTGACTGAAATAGTTCCCTTCGGTCCGCTTTATTTCCTGTCAATACTCACCCAACTACCCTCTCAGCGTCGAATAATGTTGCAAGATTTTGGCAAACCATCCAAATAAACCTGAAAGAATCGTCGTACTAATTATCAGGCAAGTGGGCGAGATATGTGTGACCGGAAATTACGCGCAGCGAGCCATTCCGAGTTATACATATGTCGGCCGCGAGCCGAACATTATTAAAGCAAAGAACTAATTCAGTTTAATCTGAACATCAACCCCAGCAGGCAATTCAAGCTTCATTAAAGCATCAACTGTCTTATCGGTAGGATCAACAATATCCATCAAACGCTTGTGAGTACGAATCTCGTACTGATCACGAGCATCTTTATTCACGTGCGGCGAAATAAGAATCGTGAAACGTTCTTTTCTCATCGGTAACGGAATAGGACCCTTGACCGTAGCACCTGTGCGCTTAGCGGTATCAACGATTTCTCGTGCTGAATTGTCGATCAAGCGATGATCGAATGCTTTCAGGCGAATTCTAATGTTTTGATTCTCAGCCATAATTTTTACTCAATAACTTTCGCGACAACACCAGCGCCAACAGTACGACCGCCTTCGCGAATAGCGAAACGCAGACCGTCTTCCATAGCAATCGGTGCAATCAGTTCAACAACCATCTGGACATTATCGCCCGGCATTACCATCTCTGTGTCTTTCGGCAACTCACAAGCGCCTGTTACGTCTGTCGTTCTAAAATAGAACTGTGGACGATAGCCCTTGAAGAATGGCGTGTGACGACCACCCTCGTCTTTAGTCAGAATGTAAACTTCTGCCTCGAACTTCGTGTGCGGTGTGATCGATCCTGGCTTAGCCAGTACCTGGCCACGCTCAACGTCTTCACGCTTTGTGCCACGCAGAAGAACACCAACGTTATCACCAGCTTCTCCGCGATCCAACAACTTGCGGAACATCTCAACACCCGTACAGGTTGTCTTCTCGGTATCTTTGATACCAACAATCGCAAGCTCATCACCCACGTTAACAACACCACGTTCGATACGACCGGTAACAACCGTGCCGCGACCTGAGATAGAAAACACATCCTCAACCGGCATCAGGAAGTCACCATCAATGGCGCGGTCCGGCTGCGGGAAGTAAGTGTCCATCGCTTCAACCAGCTTCACAACTGACGGAATACCGATGTCAGACGTATCGCCTTCAAAGGCCTTCAATGCAGAACCAGTGACGATCGGTGTGTCGTCGCCCGGGAACTCGTAAGTCGACAGAAGATCACGGATCTCCATCTCAACCAGCTCCAGAAGCTCGTCATCATCAACCTGATCGGCTTTATTCATGTACACAACGATGTGCGGTACACCAACCTGACGAGCAAGCAGGATGTGCTCACGCGTTTGTGGCATTGGGCCATCGGCTGCTGAACAAACCAAGATAGCGCCATCCATCTGCGCTGCGCCCGTGATCATATTCTTCACGTAATCTGCGTGTCCCGGGCAATCTACGTGAGCGTAGTGACGATTAGCACTCTCATACTCAACGTGCGCTGTCGCAATCGTGATACCACGTTCGCGCTCTTCGGGAGCGTTATCAATCTGATCGTAAGCCGATACAGAACCACCGTGCAGCTCAGCCATGCACTTCGTCAGTGCCGCTGTCAGCGTCGTCTTACCATGATCTACGTGGCCAATCGTGCCAACGTTCATATGGGGCTTATTTCTCTCAAATTTTTCTTTAGACATTATCCAAATTCCCGAGTTGATTTTCGTGGTCTGAGACCGCTCCTACTATCTTTTAATTATCGTATCAGCCACATTTTGTGGCACCTGTGAATACTTCTCAAACTCCATTGAGTACACAGCACGTCCCTGGCTCATCGAGCGTAGGTCAGTGGCATAGCCAAACATCTCAGCTAGCGGTACTTCTGCACGAATCGACTTGCCCGAAGGTGTGTCTTCCATGCCTTGCGGCAAACCGCGACGACGATTCAAATCACCCATCACGTCTCCCATATAATCTTCAGGTGTTACCACCTCAACCTTCATTATTGGCTCAAGCAGCACCGGATCAGCGCTCTTCACGCCGTCCCGAAAGCCCATCGAGCCGGCAATCTTAAACGCCATCTCGCTGGAGTCAACATCATGATAGGAGCCATCATAAAGGGTAACCCGGCAATCTTGTATCGGGTAGCCCGCAATGACTCCATTCTCCATCTGCTCCTGCACTCCCCTGTCAACGGCAGGAATATACTCTCTTGGTACGGCGCCGCCCACAATTGCGTTGACGAATTCGTAACCTTCACCTGCAGGTAGCGGCTCGATCTTTAGATGGACATGGCCATATTGACCTCGACCACCCGATTGCCGCACAAACTTGCCTTCCTGCTCCACCGTCTTTCGTATCGTCTCGCGATACGCGACCTGCGGCTTTCCTACGTTCGCCTCGACCTGAAACTCTCGCTTCATTCGGTCAACGATGATATCGAGGTGCAACTCACCCATCCCCGAAATAATCGTCTGCCCGGACTCTTCATCCGTATGAACACGAAAAGATGGATCTTCTTTCGCGAGCTTTTGCATCGCGTTACCCATCTTTTCCTGATCGGGCTTTGTTCTTGGTTCGACCGCTACAGAAATAACCGGTTCCGGAAACTCCATACGTTCAAGTGTAATCTTGTCCTTAATATCGCAAAGCGTGTCGCCAGTCGTAACATCCTTCATACCAACCGCTGCTGCTATATCCCCAGCACGAACTTCCTTGATCTCTTTGCGGTCATTCGAGTGCATCTGCAAAATTCGCCCAACGCGCTCTTTCTTGCCTTTGACCGGGTTGAAAATCGTGTCTCCAGAGCTCAGCACTCCTGAATACACGCGGAAAAACGTTAAATTTCCAACGAACGTGTCCGTCGCAATCTTAAAAGCCAGCGCGGCAAACGGTTCCTTATCATCCGCATGACGCTCACCTACCGAGTCATCATCTTTGATGCCCACAATCGCGGGTACATCGAGTGGCGAAGGCATGAACTCGACGACTGCATCGAGCATGGCCTGAACGCCTTTGTTCTTAAATGCCGAGCCGCACATCACCACGACGATTTCACCCGACAATGTCCGCGCCCGAAGCCCTCTACGAATCTCACTTTCTGTGAGTTCGTCATCACCTAGGAACTTATCCAGTAGTTCCTCGTTAGCTTCGGCAGCCGACTCAATCATTTTTTCGCGCCAGGCCAATGCTTCAGCCTGTAGCTCTTCAGGAATGTCCCGAGCCTCATGGGTTGTGCCCATGTCGCTCTCGTCCCAGTAAAGCGCCTTCATCTTTATGAGATCGATGACGCCTTGAAAATTCTCTTCTACACCAATCGGCAGTTGAATTAGCACCGGATTCGCTCCGAGCCGTTCTACCAGCTGATCCACTACGCGCAAGTAATCTGCGCCGGCCCTGTCCATCTTGTTAACAAAAACCAAACGCGGCACGCCGTATTTATTTGCTTGCCGCCAAACTGTTTCAGTTTGTGGCTCTACGCCACCCACTGCGCACAGAACCGTTACTGCACCATCAAGCACTCGTAAGGAACGCTCAACTTCGATCGTGAAATCGACATGCCCCGGAGTATCGATAATGTTGATCCGATGCTCATTGTACTGCTCATCCATTCCAGACCAGAAACAAGTCGTCGCAGCAGACGTGATCGTAATGCCGCGCTCCTGCTCCTGCTCCATCCAGTCCATGACGGCAGCACCGTGATGAACCTCACCTATTTTATGCGAAACACCCGTGTAAAACAGAATGCGTTCTGTTGTGGTCGTCTTGCCCGCATCAATATGGGCCATAATGCCGATATTGCGGTAGCACTCAATAGGGGTTGTGCGAGCCACAGCAGAGCCTTACCAACGGTAGTGCGAGAATGCCTTGTTAGCTTCGGCCATACGGTGCACGTCTTCTTTCTTCTTCACGGCCGTGCCGCGATTCTCAGCTGCATCGAGTAATTCGTGCGCAAGACGATGCGCCATCGATTTCTCGCTTCGCTTTCTGGCTGCCTCGATAACCCAACGCATGGCCAATGTCTGGCGACGAGCCGGACGGACTTCGACCGGAACCTGGTATGTAGCACCACCAACGCGGCGTGACTTTACCTCAACAACCGGCTTGACGTTTTCAAGTGCTGTTTCGAGCAACTCGAGTGCCTTCTCACCTGTCTGAGTCTCACGATCGGAAATTCGATCCAATGCGCCGTAAATAATGCGCTCTGCAACGGATTTCTTCCCGTCATTCATGATCATGTTCATAAATTTTGCGAGCAGATCACTTCCGTACTTGGGATCGGGCAGAATCGTGCGTTTCGGTGCCTGTACTCTTCTAGACATTGATTTAAATCTCTTTGGTTATGACTTCGGACGCTTAGTTCCGTACTTGGAGCGTCCTTGACGACGATCGGCTACACCAGAGCAATCGAGCGTGCCGCGGACTGTGTGGTAACGAACACCAGGTAAATCCTTAACACGACCACCGCGAATCAACACAACACTATGCTCTTGCAGGTTGTGACCTTCGCCGCCGATATAGCTTGTGACTTCAAATCCGTTCGTCAAACGTACACGAGCAACCTTCCGCATAGCCGAATTAGGCTTCTTAGGCGTCGTCGTGTAAACACGTGTGCATACGCCGCGCTTCTGCGGGCTTGCGTCTAGTGCTGGTACCGTACTTTTCACGCGTTTTACTTTGCGCGCATTACGTACTAACTGATTCACTGTGGCCATGGGCCTTCACTCTTCTTTTGTCTGTTTAAAGTTACGTTCATTTTGGCGCTTACTTGAGTGTCTCCAATTAAACGCGCACACCCGGCCGCCAAACTTTTCGAGTTCAGTGGACGGGATTTTTCAGAGCCCGCCTAGCGGCAAACTCCAAAGTATTTCGGGGCTCACCGCTAGGCAAGCCCCGGGGTTAAGGGCGGGCATTTTAGTGATGCATGCAACTCAGTGTCAAGCAAGCATCCCCTCAGGCTCACCATGGCCTGTAAGTTGTTGTTTTTACTAGGCCGGTGTTGTTTCTTCACCACCTTCCACCGCCGCGTCAGCATCTGCCGCCGCAACTACTGGCTCTGCATCAGCTACAGTCTCAGCTTCAACCTCAGTTACAGCCTCAATTCCAGCCTCAACATCAGCCATGATTTCAGCTTCAAGGCCTCCGCCGATTGCCTCGAGCGCTTCTGCCGCTTCGGCCGCAACTTTCTGCGTCTCTTCAAGTAGCTTCAATTGCTCGGACAGATCCTGCTCACGGGTGCGCCGACGATCGGCGTGATGAGCAAAACCGGTACCTGCCGGAATCAATCGACCAACGATGACATTTTCTTTCAGTCCACGCAGATCATCTCGCAATCCGCGTACCGATGCTTCGGTCAGGACACGAGTCGTCTCCTGGAATGACGCCGCTGAGATAAACGATTCGGTTGCCAGTGAGGCTTTGGTAATACCCAAAAGGATAGGATCGATCGTCAATGGCTCTTTCTTCTGAGCCTGAAGCTGCTCTTCGACTTCAAAGAAACGCGCCTTGTCGATCTGCTCCCCGCGCAGGTAGTTACTTTCACCCGGTGTGGCGACAATCACCTTGCGCAGCATCTGGCGAATGATCACCTCGATATGCTTATCATTAATCTTCACACCTTGGAGGCGATATACGTCCTGAATTTCTTTAACGAGATAGTTCGCCAAGTTCTCAACACCACGCAAACGCAGTATGTCATGCGGATTAGGCTCACCATCGGCGATAATTTCGCCTCTTGCGACCTGCTCGCCCTCAAACACGTTGAGGTGACGCCACTTCGGAATCAACTCTTCATAGCCATCAGTCTCGCCAGTGATGACGAGGCGACGCTTGCCCTTGGTTTCTTTACCGAAGCTAACCGTGCCGGTGTGCTCAGCCATAATCGCAGGCTCTTTCGGCTTACGTGCTTCGAACAGATCAGCGACTCGTGGCAGACCACCCGTGATATCCCGAGTCTTCGAAGACTCCTGTGGTATACGAGCAATAATGTCACCAACAGATACCTTCGCACCGTCAGCCAGAGAAATAATAGCGCCGACAGGCAAAGCGTAAACAGCTGGGATCTCTGTATTGGCGAAGCAGATTTCAACGCCATCGTCGTCAATCAGCTTAGCAACCGGACGTAAGTCCTTGCCAGATCCCGTTCGACTCTTCGGATCAAGTACAACAATACTGGTAAGACCAGTGAACTCATCAACTTGCTCAGTGACAGTAATACCGTCGATAAAGTCTTCAAACTTGATCTTGCCTTCAACCTCGGTAACAACCGGATGAGTGTGCGGATCCCAGTTTGCGAGAATCTGACCTTGCGTAACGTTCGCGCCGTCGCCGATCGTAATCGTTGCGCCGTAAGGCACTTTGTAACGCTCACGTTCCTGACCCTGCTCGTTGTGGACAATAATTTCACCAGAACGAGAAACAGCAACAAGATAGCCCTTGTGATGTGCGACAGTCTTGATGTTGCGCAGTTGAGCGACGCCGTTGGACTTGATCTCAATGTTGTTGATTGCAGCTGAACGTGATGCCGCACCACCAATATGGAAAGTACGCATGGTCAGCTGTGTACCCGGCTCACCAATCGACTGGGCTGCGATAACGCCAACCGCCTCACCGATATTGATTCGGTGACCGCGCGCAAGATCACGCCCATAACACTGCGAGCAGACGCCATAGCGAATCTCACAAGTAATCGGTGAACGCACCATCATGTGATCAACCTTAAGATCGTCAAGCTTCTGCACGGTCGCTTCGTCGAGCATGGTGCCCGCGTCACATACGACCGTATCAGTGCCCGGGATCAGAACTGGCTCAGCCAAGACTCGACCCAGAACTCGATCGCGAAGCGGTTCGACGATGTCGCCGCCCTCTACGATCGGCGCCATCGCGACTCCGTTGCGGGTTTCACAATCGATTTCCGTAATAACCAGATCCTGTGCGACGTCAACGAGTCGACGTGTCAGGTAACCTGAGTTGGCAGTCTTCAAGGCGGTATCAGCCAAACCTTTTCGAGCACCGTGAGTCGAGATAAAGTACTGCAGTACATCCAGACCTTCACGGAAATTAGCCGTAATTGGCGTTTCGATGATCGAGCCATCCGGCTTCGCCATCAGGCCTCGCATACCAGCAAGCTGACGAATCTGCGCGGCGGAACCACGAGCACCGGAATCGGCCATCATGTAGATCGAGTTGAACGATTCCTGTTCGACTTTCTTGCCCTTGGAATCAGTAACCGTCTCGGATCCGAGCTTGTCCATCATCGCTTTGGCGACCTGATCATTTGTACGCGACCAGATATCAACGACCTTATTGTAACGCTCGCCGTCGGTTACCAGACCAGAACCATACTGATCCTGAATCTCTTTAACCTCAGCCTCTGCAACGGCCAGAATCGCTTCTTTTGACTCCGGCACAACCATGTCGTTGACGCCGACGGAAACACCAGCGAGTGTCGCGTGACGGAAGCCGGTGTACATCAACTTATCGGCAAAGACGACAGTCTTCTTCAAGCCAAGCTGGCGGTAACAGGCGTTGAGGACGTTCGAAATTGCTTTCTTCGTCATATTGCGATTGACATGCGTGAATTCCATGCCCTTCGGTAGGATACCTGACAGCAATGCACGTCCAACAGTCGTGTCCAACAACCTCGTGACTTCAACCAGTTCGCCGTCTTCGTTCTGCTCGTGAATCGTTACACGAATCTTCACGCTTGCCTGCAGTTCAGCAGCGCCCGCTTCAAAAGCACGTTGCGCCTCATCCAGATTAGCGAGGATCATGCCTTCGCCCTTCGCATTCACGCGTGTACGAGTCATGTAATAAAGACCGAGTACAACGTCCTGGGAAGGAACGATGATTGGATCGCCGTTAGCCGGGGAAAGAATGTTGTTCGAAGACATCATCAATGCGCGAGTTTCAAGCTGCGCCTCAATTGACAGCGGTACGTGGACCGCCATCTGATCACCATCGAAGTCAGCGTTGAACGCGGTACATACGAGGGGGTGCAGCTGGATAGCCTTACCTTCGATCAGTACCGGCTCAAATGCCTGAATACCCAAGCGGTGAAGCGTAGGTGCACGGTTCAACATAACTGGGTGCTCACGAATAACCTCTTCGAGAATATCCCAGACTTCCGGACCTTCGCGCTCAACAAGACGCTTGGCAGCCTTGATGGTTGTCGCTTCGCCGCGCAATTGCAGCTTTGAGAAGATAAAAGGCTTGAACAATTCCAAAGCCATCTTTTTTGGTAGACCGCATTGGTGTAATTTCAGTGTCGGACCAACAACGATTACAGAACGGCCGGAGTAGTCAACGCGTTTACCCAGAAGGTTCTGACGGAAACGACCCTGCTTGCCCTTAATCATGTCAGCAAGCGACTTCAGCGGACGCTTATTGGTGCCGGTAATAGCGCGGCCGCGGCGACCATTATCCAGCAATGCATCTACAGATTCCTGCAGCATTCGCTTTTCGTTACGTACGATAATGTCCGGGGCATTCAGCTCAAGAAGGCGACGCAGACGATTGTTGCGGTTGATTACGCGACGGTACAGATCATTTAGATCCGAGGTTGCAAATCGACCGCCGTCCAGCGGCACCAACGGACGCAGATCCGGCGGCAATACTGGTAATATGGTCAGCACCATCCACTCAGGCTTATTGCCCGACTCGACGAAGCCTTCGATGAGCTTCAGACGTTTTGACAGTCGCTTGAGTTTCGTCTCGGACTTCGTCGCGCCCATGTCTTCACGGACTTTGATAATCTCGCGCTGCAAATCGATAGTCATTAGCATTTCGCGTACGGCTTCAGCACCCATGCGGGCATCGAATTCGTCACCATATTGCTCAAGAGCATCGAGGTACATTTCGTCTGTCATCAACTGGCCGCGTTCGAGTTCAGTCATACCCGGCTCGACGACGACGAACGCCTCGAAGTACAGAACACGCTCAATCTCTCGCAGAGTCATATCGAGCATGAGGCCGATACGCGATGGCAATGATTTCAGAAACCAGATATGCGCGACCGGGCTCGCCAGATCGATGTGCGCCATGCGCTCACGGCGAACCTTGGTCTGTGTAACTTCAACGCCACACTTTTCGCAAACAACGCCACGATGTTTCAGTCGCTTGTACTTTCCACACAGGCACTCATAGTCTTTGATGGGGCCAAAAATCTTGGCACAGAACAGACCATCTCGCTCTGGTTTGAAAGTACGATAGTTGATGGTTTCCGGCTTCTTAACTTCGCCGAAAGACCATGACCGAATCATATCCGGAGAAGCCAAACCGATGCGAATCGCATCGAAGTCATCAACCGGATTCTGATACTTAAAAAGCTTAAGAAGATCTTTCATTAGTCTGTCTCCAGCTCAATGTTGATGCCTAAGGATCTAATCTCCTTAACCAATACGTTGAACGATTCTGGCATGCCCGCGTCCATATAGTGCTCACCATCCACGATGTTCTTATACATCTTGGTGCGACCCTGAACGTCATCCGACTTGACTGTCAGCATTTCCTGCAAAGTGTAAGCGGCGCCGTAGGCCTCAAGCGCCCAAACTTCCATCTCACCAAAGCGCTGCCCACCAAACTGAGCCTTACCACCCAGCGGCTGCTGAGTAACGAGACTGTATGGTCCGGTAGAGCGCGCATGCATCTTGTCGTCAACCAGGTGATTGAGTTTCAGCATGTACATGTAGCCAACAGTGACATCGCGATCAAACTTGTCGCCCGTGCGACCGTCCCACAACGTGGACTGTCCTGAAGCGTCAAAATCAGCAAGCTCAAGGAGACCCTTGATCTCGGCCTCGGAAGCACCGTCAAATACCGGTGTTGCCGTAGGCACACCATTCGTCAGGTTACCTGCTAATTCGATGATCTCCTGATCGCTGAACGATTTGAGATCTTCGACTTTGCCGCCAGTCTTGTTGTAGACAGCATCCAGGAACTGGCGAAGCTTGGTGACCGACTCTTGCGCTTTAAGCATTCGCTCAATCTTCTTGCCAACGCCCATTGCTGCCCAGCCAAGATGCGTTTCCAGCACCTGGCCTACGTTCATTCGCGACGGCACACCCAATGGGTTCAATACGATATCGACCGGATTTCCGTCTTCAAGATAAGGCATATCTTCAACCGGAACGATCGTAGATATGACACCCTTGTTACCATGACGTCCAGCCATCTTGTCGCCTGGTTGAATCCTGCGTTTCACGGCCAGATACACCTTAACCATTTTCAAAACACCTGGGGCCAGATCATCACCAGCTGTAATCTTGGTCTTCTTCACATCGAAACGACGATCGAACTCTTCATGCTGTAACTTCAGACGTTCAAACGCCTTCTGCAACTGCTCATTCGCGTCATCATTCTTAAGGCGTATTTCGAACCACTGCTCACGCGCCAACTCATCAAGATAGGTCTTTGTAATTTTGCTGCCGGACTTCAACTGGTTCGGTCCGCCTTGCGCCATCTTGCCAGTGAGCATTCTTTCTACACGCTCATAGATATCTTCTTCAAGAATGCGCAGTGTGTCATCGAGATCTTTGCGAACACTTTCGAGTTCGGATTTTTCGATCGACAGCGCCCGATGGTCTTTCTCAACACCATCGCGAGTAAATACGCGAACGTCGATGACCGTGCCATCCATACCTGGTGGAACACGAAGACTGGTGTCTTTAACATCAGAGGCCTTCTCACCGAAAATCGCACGCAGGAGTTTCTCTTCTGGTGTTAACTGTGTCTCGCCTTTCGGCGTGACTTTGCCCACTAGAATGTCGCCTGATTTCACTTCGGCACCAATAAACGCAATTCCGGATTCGTCAAGTTTCGCGAGAGCGGTATCACCGACGTTAGGAATATCCGAAGTGATATCTTCAGAGCCCAGCTTCGTATCACGAGCCACACATTGTAGTTCTTCAATATGAATCGTCGTAAACCGGTCTTCCTTAACGACGCGCTCTGATATCAGAATCGAGTCCTCAAAGTTGTAACCATTCCACGGCATGAACGCGACCTTGAGGTTCTGCCCCAACGCCAATTCACCCATGTCGGTCGACGGTCCGTCGGCCATAACATCACCAGCAGCAATCAAGTCGCCGTTCTTGACCAGAGGTTTCTGGTTAATACAGGTGTTCTGGTTCGAACGTGTGTACTTGGTCAGGTTGTAGATATCTACGCCTGGCTCTGCAGCAGTTGTCTCGTCATCATTTACACGAACAACAATGCGTGAGGCATCAACAGAATCGACGCGACCACCACGGCGGGCAACAACGGTTACACCGGAGTCAATCGCAACAGCGCGCTCGATGCCGGTTCCAACCAAAGGCGCTTCTGCGCGCAATGTCGGTACTGCCTGGCGTTGCATGTTCGATCCCATGAGTGCGCGGTTAGCATCATCATGCTCAAGGAATGGAATCAATGCCGCAGCAACGGAGACGATCTGACGCGGACTAACATCCATGTAACTGATGTCAGCCGGAGCAGCGAGCGTTGTTTCATTCTTGAAGCGTACCGCAACAAGGTCGTCAACTAACTTGCCGTTCTTATCCATGTCAGCGTTCGCCTGGGCAACCATGTACTGGCTTTCCTCGATCGCTGAAAGATAATCGATGTCCATTGTCGCCTTGCCATTCTTGACGCGACGATACGGTGTCTCAAGGAATCCGTAGTCGTTGGTCCGCGCATAAACAGCCAGCGAGTTGATCAAACCAATATTCGGTCCTTCAGGTGTCTCAATCGGGCAAACACGGCCGTAGTGAGTCGGATGAACGTCACGAACTTCAAAGCCTGCGCGTTCACGTGTCAAGCCACCTGGCCCAAGCGCCGAAACGCGACGTTTGTGAGTCACTTCTGAAAGCGGATTGTTCTGATCCATGAACTGCGACAACTGCGAGGAGCCGAAGAACTCTTTGACCGCTGCAGCCACCGGCTTAGCATTGATCATGTCTTGCGGCATGAGGCCATCGGCCTCTGCTTGCGTCAGGCGCTCCTTAACGGCACGCTCAACTCGAACCAGACCAACGCGGAACGCGTTCTCTGCCATCTCACCAACACTTCTTACACGACGGTTGCCAAGGTGATCGATGTCATCAACCGTACCGAAACCGTTACGGATGTTGATCAGCGTTGAGAGCACATCAAGGATGTCGTCCTTGTTCAGAACACCTTCGCCTTCTGAATTATCGCGCCCCACGCGACGGTTGAACTTCATACGTCCAACGCCTGACAGATCATAGCGATCCGGATTAAAGAACAAGTTCTGGAACAGGTTCTCGGCAGCTTCCTTGGTAGGAGGCTCGCCCGGTCGCATCATGCGATAGATCTCAACCAACGCCTCAAGACGAGTCGTGGATGGATCAATATTGAGCGTATTCGAGATGAACGGACCGCTATCGAGATCATTCACATAAAGCGTGCTGATCTGCTCAATACCCGCAGCAATGAGTTGCTCGATTAGTTCGGCGGTCAATTCGGCGTTTGCTGGTGCCAGCAATTCACCGGTCTCGGTATCAACGATATCCTGCGACAGGCGATGACCCTCGAGATACTCATTCGGCACGACCAATTTTTCGACTGTAGATTTCATCATGTCACGGACGTGCTTTGCAGTAATGCGCTTGCCGTCCTCAACAATCAATTTGCGGCCAAGCTTGATATCGAAAGCCGCTGTGTCACCGCGAAGTCGCTCCGGCACCAAGGCCATCTTGATTTCTTTCTCAGAGAGATAGAACTCGTTGTTCTCGAAGAACAATTCGAGCATTTCCTCGTTGTTCATGCCCAGCGCACGAAGAATAATCGTTACAGGCAATTTACGACGGCGATCGATTCGAGCGAAAACAGAATCCTTCGGATCGAACTCAAAGTCGAGCCATGAACCACGGTAGGGGATCACGCGTGCTGAAAACAACAACTTACCTGAGCTATGCGTCTTGCCCTTATCATGGTCAAAGAACACACCCGGAGAGCGATGCAACTGAGAAACGATCACGCGCTCAGTACCGTTCACTACAAACGTTCCATGGTCGGTCATCAACGGCATTTCACCGAGATAAACTTCCTGCTCGCGAATATCCTTAACGGGCTTAGGCGTACCGCTAGCTTCCTTGTCATAAATGACCAGACGAACCAGTACACGGATCGGAGCAGCGTAGGTCAAACCACGCATTTGACATTCTTTGACGTCAAATACAGGTTCGCCCAAGCGATAGCTCACATACTCAAGCGCTGCATTGCCTGAGTAGCTGACGATCGGGAATACGGATTGGAAAGCCGCGTGCAGACCTTTGTCGTCACGCTCCTCAACCGTTTTGGATGTCTGCAGAAACTTAGCGTACGAATCAACTTGAATCGACAGCAGATATGGCACGTCCAAAATTGTTGGACGTTTGCCAAAGTTCTTGCGGATACGTTTTTTCTCTGTGAATGAATATGCCATTCGAGAAGCCCTCGCTAGCCTCTAGTTAATAGACGCGGGCAAGCAGCCAACCGCATTGCGATTAGCTGCTCATCCGACTTTTCTTTCGCCCGACCGTCTATTGACAGTCGGTCAAGCATCTTACGATGCAGCAACTACTTGAGCTCGACAGCTGCGCCGGCTTCTTCTAGTTGTTTCTTAACATCTTCTGCTTCGTCCTTGGAAACGCCTTCCTTAATCGTAGAAGGTGATCCTTCGACAGCGTCCTTGGCTTCTTTCAAGCCAAGTCCAGTGAGTGCGCGGACAGCTTTAATAACAGAAACCTTATTGGCTCCGAAGCTTGTCATTACAACGTCAAATTCAGTCTGCTCTTCAGCAGCAGCACCTGCATCAGCAGCCGGAGCAGCAGCAGCTACAGGCGCAGCGGCAGAAACGCCCCACTCTTCTTCGAGCATTTTAACGAGTTCAACAACTTCCATTATTGGCTTAGCGCTCAATTCTTTGAGCAGATCTTCGTTTGATAGTGCCATTTCTAATTCCTCAATAATTTTCTAAATCCCTGAGTCAGGGATATAACGTTAAGCAGCTTCCTGATCACCACGCGCGGACATCGTCCGTGCGAGCATTGCAGGTGGTTCTGCGAATATGCGTACTAATTGGCTCATCGGTGCTACGAACACGCCAAGCAAAATTGCGCGAGCCTGATCCATCGTCGGCAGTTCTGCCAACTTTGCAAGATCAGACCCCGGCAGTAATTGCCCGCCGGCCGATAGCGATACCGCCTGCAGGGCTTCATGCCCTTTGGCGAAATCTTTGATAACCCTGGCAGCAGCACCTGGATCGTCTTTTGCAAATGCGAGAAGAATCGGACCCTTGAGCGTGTCCTGCATACACTCAAAATCGGTTCCGACGACAGCACGTTTTGCCAGCGAGTTTTTTACAACTCGCAAGTAAACGCCAGCGCTGCGTGCTTCTTTACGCAGCTCCGTCATTTCTCCAACAGTCAGACCTCTGTATTCAGCTGCAACAGCTGTGACAGAATCTCCTGCGACCGCATTTATCTCTTTGACAAAAGCTTTCTTGTCTTCGAGCTTCAATGCCATGATTTACTCCTGACTTACGGTTATACAAATGGATGAAGACAAGCCTCACCCCCCAATTTAAGGAGCATCCACTCCCATGTCGGATGGATAACCGAAGCCGATTGAACTGACTCAGGTAACACCATCTACGTAGGCGTTTATTAAGACCAACCTCCAGGTTGATCACCTACGGTCTTTGACGACCACCGCATCCTTGCGGCTAGCGTGAAGACGCCCGAGGGCATCTTCACACATTCTTTTTGATCGCTTACTTGTCGTTTATGCCTCGACAGTTGATCGATCAACAGCTACACCCGGACCCATCGTTGATGAGATGGTTAGCTTTTTGACGTATGAACCTTTTGCAGACGCTGGCTTCGCTTTCTTAAGATCAGCGAGCAACGTGTTCAGATTTTCTTTAAGTGCATCCACTTCGAAGTCCGCACGACCAATTGCGCAATGGATAATTCCAGCCTTGTCGGTGCGGTAACGCACCTGACCGGCCTTAGCATTCTTAACTGCAGTTTCGACATCAGCTGTAACCGTACCGACCTTCGGATTAGGCATCAGGCCACGTGGACCAAGAATCTGGCCGAGCTGACCAACGACGCGCATAGCGTCAGGAGTCGCAATCACCACATCGAAATTCATCTCGCCACCCTTGACGGCTTCAGCAAGATCGTCGAATCCAACGATATCTGCACCAGCAGCAGTCGCTTTGTCTGCATTTTCGCCTTGGGCGAATACTGCGACGCGAACCGTCTTACCGGTGCCATTTGGCAATACTGTCGATCCACGAACAACCTGATCCGACTTACGAGGATCAACGCCGAGGTTCACAGAGACATCAATGCTCTCCGGAAATTTCGCTGTTGCATGCTCTTTTACGAGGCCGAGCGCGGTGTCGATTTCATAGGTCGTCTCTGAGTCAATCTTTTTGAGAGCGACTTTTCTTCTTTTGGTGAGCTTAGCCATTAGTTCACTCCCTCAACGTCGATTCCCATGCTTCGAGCCGTGCCGGCGATAGTGCGAACAGCGGCATCCATATCAGCGGCCGTCAGGTCGGTCATTTTAGTCGTAGCAATCTCTTCGAGCTGCGCACGATTAACCTTACCAATCTTGTCGGTGTTCGGTGTTCCAGAGCCCTTCTTCAGGCCGGCCGCTTTAAGAAGCAGAACAGCCGCGGGCGGAGTCTTAGTAATAAACGTGAAACTACGGTCGCTGTAAACAGTAATTACAACGGGAATCGGCAGTCCGGGCTCGGTACCTTGGGTCTGAGCGTTAAACGCCTTACAGAACTCCATGATATTTACACCATGCTGGCCAAGAGCAGGGCCAACGGGGGGAGATGGATTCGCCTTACCCGCAGGAACCTGTAGCTTTATATAGCTGGCAACTTTCTTCGCCATTTTAATTTCCTCTCGAGTTCAAGCGCCCTTTCGAGCTCCTCGTATGTTGTTATATTCGCGACCAAAAACACCCAAAGGGCGCAAAGTCACTACTACGCTTTTTCTATTTGGCCGAAGTCCAGTTCTACCGGCGTTGACCGCCCGAGGATCTGTACTCCAACCTGAATTCTGCTTTTCTCATAATTCACTTGCTCAACTACTCCAGAGAAGTCATTGAACGGTCCATCTGTAACGCGGACAACTTCGCCCGGCTCGAACAATACTTTCGGCCGTGGCTTATCAACACCTTCCTGAACGCGTTGCAAAATACGATCAGCTTCTTTTTCGGTAATCGGCGCCGGTCGATCGCTTGATCCACCAATAAATCCGAGTACCTTGGGTACTTCTTTGACGAGATGCCATGTCTCGTCATCCATTTCCATTTGTACGAGAACATAACCCGGGAAAAACTTGCGCTCACTACGACGTTTCGCGCCTTCACGCATCTCAACTACTTCTTCAGTTGGGACTAGGATTTCTCCAAACTTGTCCTGCAGTCCCATGCGCTCAATCCGCTCTTCAAGAGCGCTCTTAACGCGATGCTCAAAGTTCGAATAGGCGTGTACGATATACCAACGTAGGGGCGCTGCAGTCATTTCTCTATATTCCGTTCGTTCAGTTCAGCTGGCGCTAGCCAACCAAATAAGAAACCAGCTTGAGTAGGCCCATGTCGAGCAACCAAAAAAACACCATCATGACAGCAGTAAAAACGAAAACAGCAATTGCTGTTTGCGTGGTTTCCTGTTTTGTCGGCCAGACTACCTTGCGGATTTCGACGCGTGAGCCTTGAATGAAGTGCCAGAGCCTTTGACCCTGAGCGCTCGTCATAGCTATCGCGGTACCCACTGCCGTTCCACCCAATACCATTAAAACACGGACAGCCTGCGGCAAACTCGTCGCAGCTACTCCCGTATCAAAATAATAATAGGCATACAGTCCGCCGACGACCGCAAATGCTGCGACCAGCAGCTTGAGGGTATCGAGCATGCCGCTCTGTAATGTTTCTGTTTGTGCACTCATGTTTTTCTAAGACCAATTGCTCAAATGGCAGGCCAGGAGGGAATCGAACCCCCAACCTGCGGTTTTGGAGACCGCCGCTCTGCCAATTGAGCTACTGGCCTAAATTTTTACTCAATAACTTTCGCGACAACACCAGCGCCAACAGTACGACCGCCTTCGCGAATAGCGAAACGCAGACCGTCTTCCATAGCAATCGGTGCAATCAGTTCAACAACCATCTGGACATTATCGCCCGGCATTACCATCTCTGTGTCTTTCGGCAACTCACAAGCGCCTGTTACGTCTGTCGTTCTAAAATAGAACTGTGGACGATAGCCCTTGAAGAATGGCGTGTGACGACCACCCTCGTCTTTAGTCAGAATGTAAACTTCTGCCTCGAACTTCGTGTGCGGTGTGATCGATCCTGGCTTAGCCAGTACCTGGCCACGCTCAACGTCTTCACGCTTTGTGCCACGCAGAAGAACACCAACGTTATCACCAGCTTCTCCGCGATCCAACAACTTGCGGAACATCTCAACACCCGTACAGGTTGTCTTCTCGGTATCTTTGATACCAACAATCGCAAGCTCATCACCCACGTTAACAACACCACGTTCGATACGACCGGTAACAACCGTGCCGCGACCTGAGATAGAAAACACATCCTCAACCGGCATCAGGAAGTCACCATCAATGGCGCGGTCCGGCTGCGGGAAGTAAGTGTCCATCGCTTCAACCAGCTTCACAACTGACGGAATACCGATGTCAGACGTATCGCCTTCAAAGGCCTTCAATGCAGAACCAGTGACGATCGGTGTGTCGTCGCCCGGGAACTCGTAAGTCGACAGAAGATCACGGATCTCCATCTCAACCAGCTCCAGAAGCTCGTCATCATCAACCTGATCGGCTTTATTCATGTACACAACGATGTGCGGTACACCAACCTGACGAGCAAGCAGGATGTGCTCACGCGTTTGTGGCATTGGGCCATCGGCTGCTGAACAAACCAAGATAGCGCCATCCATCTGCGCTGCGCCCGTGATCATATTCTTCACGTAATCTGCGTGTCCCGGGCAATCTACGTGAGCGTAGTGACGATTAGCACTCTCATACTCAACGTGCGCTGTCGCAATCGTGATACCACGTTCGCGCTCTTCGGGAGCGTTATCAATCTGATCGTAAGCCGATACAGAACCACCGTGCAGCTCAGCCATGCACTTCGTCAGTGCCGCTGTCAGCGTCGTCTTACCATGATCTACGTGGCCAATCGTGCCAACGTTCATATGGGGCTTATTTCTCTCAAATTTTTCTTTAGACATTACCTTTCCTGCTTATCTAAATTAAAAAAAACTTACTATTTTTCGCGGCTTGGAGCCGCCCCTACAAACTATGGAGCCCACACCCGGATTTGAACCGGGGGCCTCTTCCTTACCAAGGAAGTGCTCTACCCCTGAGCTATGTGGGCAATTCAATCTGCGAATCACTCAGAGCTTCAACACATCCGTCCAATATGGAGCGGGTGATGGGAATCGAACCCACATTAGCAGCTTGGAAGGCTGAGGTTCTACCGTTGAACTACACCCGCCTGATATTGAAACCTTCTAACTCTTCCTCTTGAACCACGACACCTTAATACAGGCATGATTTGTATCTCGCTCGCATCGCATCGTCTCGACGGTCATTTCGCCCTTTATTTGGCGTACAAAAATCCTGACAGTTTTATTGTTCTGACTGTCCGTACATCATATGTCCTGCCTTAAACGTCACACCGCTAGCCTTTGGCTATATTCTCCCAGCCGCACCATTATCTGGTGGAGGGGGTAGGATTCGAACCTACGTAGGCATAAGCCAGCAGATTTACAGTCTGCCCTCGTTGGCCGCTTGAGTACCCCTCCGACAAGCAAGCCGCGCATTGTCTGATTACGCCGCCCTACTGTCAACAGCTAAACGGTTGATTCTTGATATTTCTGCCGTATTGGGTAATGCGGTAGAAACAAATGATTGAAGCGCTGATTCAGTCCAAATCGGTCAATCTTTAGCCAGATTTTGCCCAATGCCACGGCTCAAAGATGAAGCCCTGCCTATTTTCACGCGGATAACTCATGGAAAAACCGAATCGCACGGCGTTTTTTTTCAACCAGCCATACGCATCGGACGACTCGAACTCTTCTGTTAGCGGTCGCGATCCCGGCGACGCGATATCGATGGCACAGCCGGTGTGATGCTCGCTGAATCCAGGGGCTGCATTTACGGCGAGAATCTTTCTAACTGATTGACCTGCATTGATTTTTTTTCGAATCAAGCTTGCTTGGTACTCGACACTGCGAAATCCGGAAACAATCATCAACGTTATTCCGTCCTCTCGGGCCGCAGCCTGCATTTCCTGCCAACTGGCGGCTGTATTCGGTGTCAGACGTTGCATACGACCGACTAAATTAGGTCCCACATCGACCAATTCAACCGCTTCCTCGAAATTCGGCCGCGTGCCATCAACGTCGTAATCATCGGGGATGCCGAGTTCTATATGAAGTTCGCGTAGCATAGGTGGAATTGTACCTTCAGACGGGGCCGAGTGCTGGCGCAAATATATTCCGATGAGCAAAGACGAAATCTACCAAAAGACAAGCGACGAAAAGCCGTTTCGCTTCAATGAAGACGTTGCGAAGGTCTTTCCAGACATGCTGCGACGTTCAATACCGGGGTATGCGGCCACAATAGAGGCTATCGGATCGCTGGCAGCGCGCTACGCCAGGGCGGATACGAACTGCTATGACCTTGGCTGTTCGCTTGGAGCCGCAACTATTGCCATGCGTCAGGGTATTGGTGCGTCAGGATGTCGGATCGTCGCAGTCGATACTGCCCCCGCGATGACGGAACGCTGTCGGGATATTATTGCCGAAGATGACCGGCGGTTTTCACCGGAGACTGCCGTTACCGTCGTCGAAGATGATATTCGCGACATCGAGATCACAAACGCTTCTATGGTGGTTCTCAATTACACACTGCAGTTTCTTACTAAAGCGGACCGCGGTCCGTTGATGCGATCGATCCACGACGGCCTGAACGATGGCGGCCTACTCGTGTTGTCTGAAAAAGTTGTCGATGAGAATCAGGGGATGGAGCAACTCCTTACCGATCTGCACCACGAACACAAGCGGCGCAACGAATACAGCACGATGGAAGTCAGCCGCAAGCGAGCATCACTCGAAAATGTGCTAATACCGGAGACTGTTGCAGCGCACCGAGAACGACTCGCCGAGGCCGGGTTCAGTCACTCCGCGGTCTGGCTGCGTTTCTTCAACTTCGTATCTATAATCGCTATTAAGAAATGAACGAATTAATCGATACCAATAAGCTTGCTGAGCGTCTACATGCCATCGGGCTGGGGCATTGGCCCGAGATCGTGTCACCAATGATTACCGAACGGCTATCGACGGCGAGTCATGGCGATTTCGGGAAATGGCAACAAGTAGTCCGATCACTTTCGGCCGACGACAACGACTGCCTTGCTATACGCGACTTGCTGTTGCAGTTATCGCCATGGCGGAAAGGGCCATTCGATGTCGCCGGTATCCACATCGACACTGAATGGCGTAGCGACCAGAAATGGGCTCGCCTCAGGAACTCTATCGCACCGCTGGAAGGCAAAAACGTACTCGACGTTGGGTGCGGTAACGGCTACTACGCATTCGAAATGCGGGCGGCAGGTGCACAGACCGTTATTGGCGTCGATCCGACTCTACTGTTTGTCATGCAGTTTCTTGCCGTTAACGCGTTCAAGAAAGACCCCTGTATTTTTGTTCTTCCCGCACGCCTGCATGAGCTGCCATTGCCTGCCCGCCAATTCGACACCGCGTTTTCGATGGGGGTCCTCTATCATCAACGCGCGCCTATTGATCATCTTCGTCAACTACGGCAAACGCTGAAACCTGATGGCCAACTCGTACTCGAGACCCTCTATCTTCCGGGCGTCAATGCTTTTGCCTCGACACCGGAAGATCGATACGCCCGAATGCGAAACGTCTGGCTCTTACCCAGCATTCCGGAGTTGACGATCTGGCTGGGCCGATCCGGCTACATGGATATCCAAGTAATTGACGAGTCGATGACAACGGTCAGCGAGCAACGCTCAACGGAGTGGATGACATTTGAATCATTGCGAGAAGCGTTGGATCCGGCTGATTCGACTTTGACGGTCGAAGGCTGGCCAGCTCCACATAGAGTTGTGGTCACTGCTACAGCGACGTAGGCCAGCGACGGCTCTTAGCCAGGCCGGATAAGCTCCCCCTGCGTCTTGTATCATCACTGAATTAGTAGTAATTCCTGTCGCGACAGGAATTAGAGAGATATCAGATGAAAATGGCTCCGGCCGCTGAAACGCTCATTGCTGCCTTCTTCCTATATCTTAAAAGAAAAAAGCCACCCAGAGTATGGGTGGCATATAAAGCAGAAGATGTATTCGGCGGACTGATTTGGCCGGCTCGCAATCAGCTTCATCTTTGGCAGCAACTGAATGCAGGTATCCAGTTGAATAGGTGACGTGAATAGAGGGATCACTAATCACCCGCCTCAGACTCATGCACTTAGCATGGCGTCTCGCTCACTTTGCCTTCCTACATCTTATCTCCGTGCGTACCAAGTTGGTACGCACGGAATGCTACTACATATGGTATTGGAAGGCGAGAAAACCACTACATTTAGTGTACCGTTGATTTAATCGTCAAAAACGACGACGGCGCGACTGGGAAAAGGTAGCCTTACTGACGTATGGAATAACAAAGAACAGGCAATGACCGACTCCGCAATGATTAATGGTCGACCGACCAGCCAGAAAATCGGAATACTGTTGGGCCCAACCCTGCTGGCAGTGATGCTGTTCGCTGGAGCGCCCGCGGGGTTGGAACATAAAGCGTGGTTCACCGCTGCTATCGGAGTCCTCATGGCTGTGTGGTGGGCGACGGAAGCTGTACCTATCGCTATTACTGCGTTGTTGCCGATCGTGCTGTTTCCAATATTTGGGGTGGCATCTATCGAAGACACGGTTCCACCCTACGCAAATAAAGTCACCTTCCTTTTCCTCGGTGGCTTCATTGTCGCGTTTGCGATGCAGCGCTGGAACCTACACCGCCGAATGGCCCTGAAGGTGTTGCAATATGCCGGTGGAAACGGTCGATCGCTTGTCGGTGGATTCATGCTCGCCAGTGCCTTGATCTCCATGTGGGTAATGAATACATCCACCACGATGATGTTATTACCCATCGCCATATCCATCATCGCTGTCATACATAAAACGGTCGACAGTCTGAATGCAAAGAGCAGGGAAGATTTCCAGTTCTCGTTACTGCTCGGCGTTGCCTATGGGGCGACCATTGGCGGGATGGCGACACTTGTCGGAACGGCGCCAAATGCCATGTTTGCTGCCTTCATGCTCGAAAACTATGGCACCAGTATAAATTTCGCCAACTGGATGATGGTTGGCTTGCCATTGTCCGCGTTAATGCTTCCTCTGGCATGGGTCGTTCTAACTCGCTGGGTGTTCAAGGTCGACTTCACTACCTCAGATGAGGGGATTGCAGCACTTCGAACAATGCGGCTTGAAATGGGGCCGATCACAGTGCCGGAAATCAGAGTGGCAATCGTGTTTTTACTGATGGCGGCGACCTGGGTCCTTCGGCCCCTACTGATCAAACTACCTGGACTGGCGGCACTGGACGATTCCTTGGTCGCGATAGCGGGCGCAATCCTGTTATTCGTGGTGCCGAGCGGGGATAAATCAGACCCTATGTTACTGCGATGGAAATACGCGGAGCAATTACCGTGGGGCGTCCTCTTGTTATTCGGGGGAGGCCTGACGCTAGCAAATGCCGTATTGAAGACCGGACTGGCCGAGTGGATTGGTGGCAGCCTCCAGGCTGTTGGTACTTTGCCGCTGGTCATACTCGTTATCATTGCTGCGACATTAATCATTTTTCTAACGGAACTGACCAGCAATGTCGCTACAACGGCAACGTTTCTTCCCATTGTCGGGGCGATAGCGATCGCATCTGGATATGATCCGATCGTTTTGGCGGTTCCAGTGACACTCGCTGCTAGCTGCGCATTCATGTTGCCTGTTGCAACACCGCCCAATGCCATTGTGTTCGGATCTGGGATGCTAACCATCCCACGCATGGCCCAAGCGGGACTTGCCTTAAACCTTATCGGTATCGTTCTGGTGTCGACAGTTGCCTACAAACTCGCGCCGATGTTTCTTCACTAAAGTGGAGACTGCTGGATGCAGAGTAAGCCGGCACTATTCTCCGCCTCCAATTTGAGTAGAGCTTCTTTTGTATCCAAACCTCCGCCGAATCCGGTCAAGTCACCGCTACTACCGATAACCCGGTGACAGGGCACAATAATGGGGATGGGATTTCGGCCATTCGCTGCACCAACGGCACGCATGGCTTTTGGTCGACCGACTTGCTTGGCTATCGCACCGTAAGATATCGTCTCGCCGTAGGGAATCTGTTGCAGCGCCTCCAGCACACTGACCTGAAACTCCGTGCCAGCGAGCCTCAAAGGCAGGTCGAAGTCTCGCCTTTCGCCTCTGAAATACTCCAATAGTTGAGTACGAACATTTGCGAACGGCGTCTCGTTGTATATCCAATCTTGTCCCGGGTCGCATGTCATGGCACCTTTCGGAAATCTGATCATCGACAAAGCATCAGCCTCGCCCGCCAGTAGTAATTCTCCGATTAGTGTTTCGAAATAACAGTAATACATGGGCTATTCTTCAGAACTCCATAGCAACAAAGCAGCATAGCTGCATAGGCCTACCACGGGCACCATGGCTCTGCTTTAATAAGGTCCCACGGCGTGCGTCCGTAAGAGTTACGAAATGCGTCGTTAAGTCGACATGTCCTATCAAAACCCATAGCAACGGCAATATCAGCCATTGGTAAATTGGTCTGATCTATCAGACACTTCGCGAAATGCAGTCTTTGTGTAGGCAGTGTCTATATTACGCGGCGTTTTGAGCCTTACCGTCAACGTTTTGCTCGAGCCAAACAGCCAACTCATCAGAGCCGCCTATGTGCTGACCATCTATGAATACCTGAGGATAGGTAATTTGAGACGATACTGCGCGCAAAGTCTGATCCGTGTAGTCACAGTTCAGGAGCAGCTCTTCGAATTCGATCCCTGCATCATTCAACAGGCCTTGAGCACGAACGCAAAATCCACAGCCCTCTCGAGCGAATACGGCTACGTCATAAGGCGTCGCGCATTCCGGTGCAAGATAAGTGAGCATGGAATCGGCATCGGATACGCCATAGGGGTCGCCCGCTTCTTCTGGCTCGATGAACATCTGCTCTACAACACTGTCACGTACAAGCATCGAATAACGCCAAGAACGCTTTCCAAAACCAAGGTCTTCTTTACCGACAAGCAAGCCCATCTTTTCTGAAAATTCACCATTTCCATCTGGAAGGAATGACACTCGGTCTGCATTTTGACTGCGCTTCCATTCATTCATAACGAATGCGTCATTCACCGATACACAAATGATATCGTCGACACCATTAGCATGAAACTGCGGAGCCAACTGGTTGTAGCGTGGCACATGAGACGATGAACATGTTGGTGTAAATGCGCCCGGCAATGAAAACAATACGACGGTCTTTCCATCAAATATTTCGGCTGATGTTACGTCGACCCATTCATGTTCTTTGCGCGTCCGAAATGTCACATCCGGAATTCTTTGTCCTTCGAGATTCTTCAACATTTTTTTCTCCAGTATGGATATCAAGCCAACATGCTGCGGAGCAGCCAGGCGTTCTTTCATGGAGCGATACTATGAGTTTTTATCCTAGTTGAAAAACAGATTATTTATCTTATTTTATGCTATTTTATCAATCATCAGATCGCCCACCTTAAAACAATTGAATTATTTTCTCGCGCTCTGCGGTGAGCTGCACTTTGGCCGGGCGGCCGAGAGAAGTTTTGTCTCACAGTCTGCCTTTAGCAACGCTATTCAGGAGCTCGAATCAACACTCGAGATACGACTCGTTGATCGCACGAATCGAAGCGTAACAATAACGGCAGTGGGTCAAGAAATTGCAGCTCAAGCGAAGCTTGTATTAAGAGACGTAGAAAGTCTCATGGAAATAGCACAAGGCGACAACAAGCCACTCTGCGGTGAATTACGACTTGGCGTTATTCCGACGATTGCACCATTCGTCTTGCCGGTGGTTCTTCCGAAACTTCGAAAGGCATTTCCGGAGCTGCGCTTGCTCCTGATAGAAGATCAAACGCAACGCATCTATGAGCGCTTAATGAGCGGAGAGCTGGACCTGCTGTTACTCGCTCTGCCATGGGAGATGCGTAGTGTGACGCAACAGGTCTTGTATCGGGACGAATTTTATCTAGCGTACCATCAAGATACCGATCGAGTTGACCCCGAAAACTATCGCTTCAATCGCCTTGAAACAGACAGCGTATTGTTGCTGGAGGATGGGCATTGTTTGCGAGATCATGCGCTGGCTGCCTGTAAAATACGGAGCACTCAAAAAGTTCGCCGTTTCGGTGCGAGCAGCTTGTTGACATTAATTGAAATGGTTGATGCTGATCTCGGTATTACTTTTCTTCCCGAGATGGCACGCGGCAGTACGCTACTACGCAATACTCACGTGCGCATGCATCCTCTAAGCGACAAGAGTTATCGCAACATTGGTTTGGCCTGGCGCAAGAGCAGTAATCGCAGTGAGGAGTTTTCACTGCTTGGAAATTTCATTCGCGATAATCGTTAGATAAAGACACTGATGCTAGTTAAAAATAACTGTTTACCCACTATCTTGGGCAATAAGGCGCAGCACCAGGTGGCTGATCCGATCACTCAGATTCGATCCGGCCTACTCCCGAATGGCAATAAAACCTACAAAAATTTTGCTACAATTATGTTAGAAAACTACTTGCACACCAGGTATGGATATTCATTGTATCAGTCAGAGCTATTAATTCATGAAGATAAAAATTCTTACCATTTGTTTACTTGGTTTATCATTTTCTGGTTGCGAAAAACCAGAGACACATGAAGGTGCTGGAGCTGATTGGGCTCATTATTTAGGGGGGGCTACTAGCAATCAGTATTCAAACCTTAGCCAGATCAACAAGGAAAATGTCAAGAAGCTGAAAGTTGCTTGGACCTATGACACTGGAGATAGTGGCCATTATCAAGTCAATAATCTAATAATTGACGGGAAATTGTATACCACCTCCCCCCTCAGTAGAGTCACTGCCCTAGATGGAGCTACAGGAGAGCACATTTGGACGTTTGATCCGTCCGACGTTCATGGTCAGTTAGCCGAATTAATTCCGCGTGGAGTAATGTATTGGAAGGATGGAGATCATGGACGCATCCTCACCATGAAAGGAAGTTATTTATACACAATAGATGCTGCCACAGGTCAATTAATAACTTCTTTTGGGAAGGGTGGTTGGATACATTTAGGTGAAGAATTGGATGTCGAAGGCAAACCTAATGCCTATCTAAATACGCCAGGACATATCTACAAAGATATGTTCATCATTGGCTCAAATGTCGGTGAAGATGTACCCGGCGCAATAAGAGCATTTGATTTAAAAACAGGAAAACGTAAATGGATTTTCCATTCTCTGCCGCGACCAGGTGAGCCAGGCTCAGAGACTTGGCCAGAGAACTATTTAGAAAAAGCGGGTGGCGCTTCTGATTGGTCGGGCCTGGCGATTGATATACCGCGGGAAATTGTTTATGCATCGACAGAAACTGCGGGTCCAGATTTTTATGGAGCCGATCGTTATGGCAAAAATTTATTTGCGAATTCTGTCGTCGCTCTAGACGCAAACACAGGCGAGCGACTGTGGCATCAACAGTTAGTACATCACGATATGTGGGACTTGGATCTTCCTACTCCCCCCACCTTATTAACCGTTCAACACGAAGGAAAAAAGGTAGATGTCGTAGCTCAAGGTACAAAAATGGGATTATTATTTGTATTTGACCGGGTTACAGGAGAGCCTCTTTGGCCGATCGAAGAACGGCCAGCCCCAGAATCCAAAATCGATGGGATTAAAACTTGGCCCACTCAACCTTTCCCAACCAAGCCACCAGCTTTGACGCGTCAGAAATATACAGAAAATGATTATTCCAATATATCTCCTCAAGCAGAATTAATATCTAAAGATGTATTTAATGAGTTAGGGAACTATGGCTCCTATCCTCCCCCAAGTCTTGAGCAAACCATTATTTTTCCCGGTTACGATGGAGGAATGGAATGGGGAGGTTCTGCTGCCGACCCTAATGGAATTCTATATGTAAATGTGAATGAAGTTCCGTGGTTCTATCAACTTATTCCCACCAAAAGCCCAGATGGGAGTCCGCTCTCCTATGGAGAGAGTTTTTATCGTATTAGTTGTGCTGCTTGTCATGGAACTGACCGCAAAGGAAGTCCATCCGATGGCTTCCCTGATCTAACTAATATTTCCGAACGTTTGGACAAAGATATGTTAAAGCGGCTCATTACTCATGGAGTAGGACGCATGCCCGCTTTTAATCATTTACCAGAAGACCGACAGGATGCGATTATTAGTTTTCTCCTTGGTATGGAAACAATCGACACTCCGCAGCAGTTTGATTTTACGATCCCAGTTCCTAAGCATGGAGAAGAAGAGGAACCCAGCGAAAAAGAAGAGCAGCCGGTCTTAAGTTATTTTTGTTCTTCCTGCGACCTTATGCCCTATACATTTCGTGGATTCCAACGCTTCAATGACAATGAAGGCTATCCCGCAATCAAACCACCTTGGGGCACGCTCAATGCCGTAGATCTCAATACAGGTACTATAAAATGGAAAGTGCCTCTGGGAGAATATGAAGAATTGACAGAACGAGGTATACCTATCACAGGAACTGAAAATTATGGCGGTCCAGTCGTAACAGCTGGAGGACTTATATTTATAGGAGCCTCTTCAGATGAAAAATTCAGAGTCTTTGATAAAGAGACTGGTGACATTCTCTGGGAGCATGATTTACCTTTTGATGGCCATTCAACGCCAAGCACTTATGCTGTAGACGGTAAGCAATATGTAGTAATTTCTGCTGGAGGATCAAAAATGAAACCTGTACAAGGAGGAATGCTAGTAGCATTCAGCTTGGATGAATAAATAAAATTAAGCAGGATTTACTATAAAAATAACTGATAATAATCCTATAAATTAATATGCAAATTAATCAATAAACTTAACCATTGTCCGGCTTTCACCTACGCTAGTTATTTATGATGGCAGGCGATTATATAGTTAGTTTGTATACCATGTAATTTAAGCAGAACTTAAAAAAACCTAATGAGAGACCAAGATGCCGCGAATTAGATATAACCGAAACTTGATATTTGGATTGCTCTTGACCGCGGTACTAGCGGCCTGCGATTTAAAAACAAATAGCGAAAATGAAACCGACGCTCCAGAGCAACAACCTGTTCGAGTTGCGCTGATCATGAAATCTCTAGCAAATGAGTACTTTATAAATATGATGGAAGGCGCCAAAGCCCACCAACTAGAGAACGCTGAAAAATATGAATTAATTGTAAATGGCACTAAAAATGAAAGTGATCTAGCACAGCAAGTTTCGCTAGTAGAGCAAATGATGGCAGCACAAGTAGATATTCTCGTATTGGCGCCCGTCAATTCCAAAGGGATGCTACCCGTCGTGAAACGAGCTATCGACCAGGGAATAGTCGTTGTCAATATTGATAACCGTTTTGACCAGGATCTTCTGCAACAGATGGGTATGTCTGTCCCGTTCGTTGGTCCAGCTGATCGCGAAGGAGCGAAGCTCGTCGGACAAGAAGTGGCAAAATATCTGAAGGCCGGTGCTGAAGTCGCCATTATTGGCGGACTCCCTGGTGCCTACAACGCGCAACAGCGTCAAGCTGGTTTTGAAGATGCCATGACGGAGTCTGGCCTTAATATTATAAGTATTCAATCAGCCGACTGGGAATCAGCTAAATCGGCTACCGTAGCAGCAGCGATATTATCGGAAAATCCAAATCTGAAAGCTCTACTTTGTTCTAATGACAGTATGGCGCTTGGAGCTGTTGCAGCTGTGCGTCAAGCTGGCCGAACAGGTGATGTATTCGTCGTTGGTTTCGATAATCTCTCTGCAGCTAACGATCTCGTGCAATCAGGTGAACTGCTGGCAACAATAGATCAACATGGTGATGAGCTAGCCGTATATGGCATCGAATACGCTCTGCAAATTTTGCATAGCGGTGTTATTCCTGAAAACATCATAACCCCGGTTGATCTAATTGTTGCCAAATAAGTCAGGTGTTATTACGGATTAAAAAACTAAACAAGTCCTTTGTAGTTCCGGTCCTCAAGAACCTAGATTTCGAGCTGCATGAAGGCGAAGTACACGCTCTTCTGGGCAGTAATGGGGCTGGCAAGAGCACCCTGTGCAATATCATCAGCGGAATTCATACAGCGGATAGTGGAAGTTTCGAATATTGCGGGATGCCCTATACCCCCCATTCGCTGCAAGCAGCCGAAGCGCTGGGAATCTGCATGGTTATGCAGGAACTGAATCTCTTCCCAACGCTTAGTGTCGCTGAAAATCTATATTTTCGTTCGATGTCCAATCGCTTCGGTATCGTGCAACATCAGGCCATTCAGCGACGTGCGAAAAAGGCCCTACAAACTGTCGGGCTAAACTATATTGATCCAGCCCAACCATTGTCTCAACTAGGTGTTGGGCAGCAGCAACTTGTCGAGATAGCCAGCGTATTGCAACGACCTATCAGATTATTGATTTTGGATGAACCAACATCGGCATTGACTGGCCCGCAAATTGATTTGCTATTCGAGCAAATAATACAGCTTAAGAAGCAAGGCATCGGTGTTATCTATATATCCCATCGCATGGATGAAATTAGTCGTATAGCTGATCGCGTTTCTATACTTCGTGATGGTGAATTAGTAGCTACTAAGGCAGTTGCTGATATTAGTACAGACCGCATGGTGCAGCTAATGGCGGGCGATGAATCGACTAGTATTGATGTGAAAGAATCAATCGACCAGTCACATCTGCCAAATAATTCAATATTGTTAAAAGTTGAGAATCTCACACGACGCACCAAGAACCAATCCGGCGGTGACAGTGGATTTGAAAATATCAGTTTTAATTTAAACGCAGGAGAAGTACTTGGTATCGGTGGACTAATTGGCTCGGGAAGAACCGAACTAATGCGAGCGATTTTTGGAGCCGATCAAGCACATAAAGGTTGTATACGACTTGCATCAGATGGGTTTAAAGCGCGACGAATCATGAAGTCACCAGCTGATGCAATATCCCACGGCATCGGCATGTTAGTAGAAGATCGCAAGTCTCAAGGATTATTATTAAGTCATTCTGTTAGCAAAAACATTTCGTTTGCCATACTCGATAGCCTGAATAGCAAACTTGGGGTGGTTGATCAATCCGCTGAACAAGATCTTGCTGAATCCATGAGCAAAAAACTGAGCATTCAATGCGATTCTATGCAACAGCCGATTTCATTGCTGAGTGGTGGCAACCAGCAAAAAGCATTGCTAGCGCGCTGGTTGGCGATAGACTTTTCTATTTTGCTGCTTGACGAACCGAGCAGAGGTGTGGATGCGCGAGCCAAAAGTCAAATCCAAGCATTGATCCGAGAACTGGCCGCTATGGGTAAAGCGGTACTAATCATATCCAGCGAAACCCAAGAGCTATTAAAGGTATCGGATCGGATCGCGGTAATGTCTAATGGACGCTTGGCTGGAATATTCAAAACTACCGAACTTAGCGAAGAAAAATTGCTCGAGGCGAGCTTTTGCTTTTACTCATCTGAAGACAACCAATCGAAGTCAGTCAATGCCAGAATCTAAATTCAAATCACTTATACAGTTGCCATGGAATTCCCTAGGTCTCGTAGCCGTACTCATCGTATTGATTATTTTCTTTGGACTAATGAGCGAATACTTCTTTTCGGCCGTTACATTTCGCACGCTGGTAAACCAGATTCCGGCTCTGACAGTGATCGCGGTGGGTATGACCTTCGTTTTACTAATTGCAGGTATCGACCTTTCTGTTGGTTCCGTGATGGCGTTATGCGCCGCTGTAATGGGTATCCTTATCATTGATCACCAAGCACCCATAGCAGTCGCCCTTATAGGTGCTTTGTTGATGGGTCTGGTCTGCGGAACCGCTAACGGATTTGTTAGCGCCAAATGGCGGATTCCCTCTTTCGTGGTCACACTGGGTATGCTGGAGATCGCTAGGGGAGGAGCGTATCTGGTAACTAATTCCGAGACCAAATATCTTGGTGATTCGGTAGGATCTGTCTCTTATACACATCTCCGAGCCCACGAGACCGTACTAGATCTCGTATGCCGTCTTCTGCTTGAAAAA
>CAJXYT010000004.1 GCA_913063505.1 uncultured Gammaproteobacteria bacterium
TTGCCATCGGGTACATTCGACATTCAAGATAACGTGTTGTTGTCGAAAATTGTGACTAGCGCATTCATGAAGCGTCGGAAAACCATACGCAACTCCCTTAAAGATATCGCTGAGGTCGCTGATCTTGAAGCCGTTGATATCGATTCCGGACTGCGACCCGAGCAAATCAGCATTTTGAAATACGTCGAACTCAGTAACCATCTCGCCGGTCGCTTAAGTTAGAATATCGCGATGCAAGAAACTCAATGTGATATCAGAATTCAGGTAGCGACCAGCTATATCGATGATCAATCCGAGCCGAACGCCGATCGCTATGTATTCGCGTACACCATCACGATATCGAACAGTGGCGATGTGGCAGCACAGTTGATTAGTCGTCATTGGATCATCACCGATGCCAACGGCAAGGTACAAGAGGTTAGCGGCGACGGCGTCGTCGGCGAACAACCACACCTCAGCCCCGGTGAAGAATTTCGCTACTCCAGTGGCGCAGTGCTGGAGACGCCAGTCGGTGCTATGCAGGGCATGTATCGTATGGAAGCGGACGGTGGAGTTGCATTTGACGCGCCTATCGCGCCGTTTACGCTTGCCGTACCCGGACTGCTGAACTAGGTCAAGCCACATGGCCGTATACGCGATCGGCGACATTCAGGGATGCTATGACCCGCTTCGACGGCTCCTTGATACATTGGAATTCGATCCGTCCCGCGACACACTTTGGTTTGTCGGTGACCTCGTAAATCGAGGCCCTAAGTCCCTAGAAACATTACGCTATATAAAGGACCTGGGCGAGTCCGCGATTACCATACTGGGCAACCATGACCTGCACTTATTGGCACTTGAGGCTGATGCTGTTGAGGGTGGTAAGTATTCTGAATCCCTCCAAAAACTACTCAACGCACCTGATGCCGGTGAGCTTTGCGAGTGGCTAAGACACCGCCCATTGGCACACTATGACGAAGACCTGGATACGATGATGGTTCATGCTGGAACTCATCCAACGTGGTCCGTAAGAAAGACAATGGCGTGCGCTGCTGAAGTTGAAGACGAACTTCGGGCTGGTGATTTTCGAATATTGCTGGAGAAAATGTACGGCAACACACCGACTAGCTGGTCCGGAAAATTGCGTGGTTACAAACGGCTGCGATTCATAATCAATTGCCTGACTCGTATGCGTATGATCACAACGAACGACCGATTGAATTTCTCACATAACGGAGCACCGTGGCACGCACGAAAAAATCTGCTGCCCTGGTACATGGCCGAAGGCCGGGCTACCGCCGAAACACGAGTAGTCTTCGGGCACTGGTCGCAGCTCGGCTTAGTCGTGACGCCGGACCTCATCAGCATTGACACTGGCTGCGTCTGGGGCCGACAACTCACCGCCGTCAAATTAGATCAGCGCATTCCACGAGTGATTCAAGTCGCCGGGCAATCTATCCGTTCGTACGTCCTGAACTCGAAGGAAAATTGATTCAACTCGGTCGCGGCGTGCTCTTCTAAATCAACAATTTTCCAGATATCTTCAGCGATGTCCGGAAAAAATGCATCGCCTTCTACGTCTATATGAACGCGGGTCAAATACAGCCGTCCAGCCTTCGGTAGAAACAGATCGTAAATCTGGCTACCACCGATAACCATGATTTCTTCAGCGTCGCCCGCGGCGGCGAGCGCTGCTGTCGGCGAAGCAACGACGTCGCATCCATCGGCAGAGAGGTCTGACTGCCGAGTAACCACAATGTTCTGACGTCCCGGCAACGGTCGCCCAATAGACTCCCACGTCAAACGACCCATCACGATGGGCTTGCCCATCGTTAGTGCTTTGAATCGTTTCAGGTCATCCGATATTTTCCAGGGTAACCCACCCTGCATGCCGATCACGTTGTTCGTCGACGCGGCGACAATAATACTGATCATGAACGTTCCTGCTAGACCGCGACCGCGGCTTTGATGTGTGGGTGGGACTCGTAATTTACGATTTCAAAGTCCTCGTACTGATAGTCGAAGATACTGTTCGGCCTGCGTTTGATCGCTAATTGCGGCAACGCTAACAACTCGCGACTGAGCTGTTCATCCGCCTGCTCCAGGTGATTGGAATACAGATGACAGTCGCCGCCCGTCCAGACAAAGTCACCAACATCAAGATCCGCCTGTTGGGCGAGCATGTGTGTGAGCAGTGCATAGGACGCGATATTGAACGGTACGCCGAGAAAAATATCGCAGCTTCGTTGGTACAACTGGCAGGATAACTTGCCATCAGCAACGTAGAACTGAAACAAACAATGGCACGGTGGCAATGCCATGTTCTCAATTTCCCCAACGTTCCATGCGCTTAGCATGATGCGTCGGGAATGCGGTGATTCGCGGAGCTGCTGCATTATCTGCGATATCTGATCAATAGAACGTCCATCGGGTGTTGGCCAGTTGCGCCATTGCACGCCATAAACCGGTCCCAGATCGCCATTGTCATCCGCCCAATCGTCCCAGATCGAAACGCCATTGTCCTTCAGGTATTTGATGTTGCTGTCACCCGTTAAGAACCACAGCAACTCATGGATAATCGAACGCAGGTGAAGTTTCTTGGTGGTAACAAGGGGAAAACCCTCGCTAAGATCGAAGCGCATCTGGTGGCCAAATACGCTGACCGTACCGGTACCCGTGCGATCTTCCTTGACCGTGCCGTTGTCCCGCACATGACGCATGAGATCAAGATATTGACGCATCTTAGGCTTTCGCCTCCGCCGACCGATAAGCCATGACGACGAGCACAAGTCCGGCCAAAACCATTGGCACGCTCAGAATTTGTCCCATCGTGACCCAACCTAAGGCCAGATAATCGAGATGGGCATCCGGAATGCGGTAAAACTCGACTGCAAAACGGAAAATACCGTAGAGCAGTAAGAACATTCCTGAAGCAGCTAGATATGGCCTCGGTTTGGACGAGTAGAGCCACAAGATAAAAAACAACAGGAAGCCCTCAAGAATGGCCTCATAGAGTTGCGATGCGTGCACGGATACGCCGTTTACGATGAATGACCAGGCAACATCTGTGGGCTTTCCCCAGAGCTCACCGTTGATGAAATTTCCTATGCGGCCGAAACCGAGACCGAGCGGCACGATGGGTGCGACGAAATCTGTCATCCTCCAGATAGAGTGACCCAGCTTTCGGCCGTACAGCCACATGGCCGTCATAACTCCGGCGAGTCCACCGTGGAATGACATACCGCCTTGCGTAATCTTGAACAGGTACAACGGATCGCTGGTGAGTTGATCCCAGCCGTAGACAATTGCATAGCCAACACGGCCGCCGACAATTACGCCGAGCATGCCGTAGAAAAGAAGATCGTCAACCTGATCGGAGTTAACCGGAGAATCGGCGCGTTGGCAGCGACGCTTTGCCAGCCACCAAGCGAGCAGGAAAGCCATGACGTACATCAAGCCGTACCAGCGAACTTTGAGTGGTCCGAGCGCAAATATGATCGGATCGATCTCGGGATATGTCAGCATGAAATCCTGTCAGTCATCGAGTTAAGATACGTATCATAGTCAGTTTCCAGACCGCGTCATAGTGGCTGCCACCACAGGAACCGAATAAATGCCAAATCACCTCGCTGATGAGTCCAGTCCGTACCTGCAGCAGCACGCTGAAAATCCTGTGGACTGGTTTCCATGGGGAAACGAGGCCTTTGAGGAGGCCCGGAAAACAGGAAAGCCGATATTACTGTCGGTGGGCTATTCTGCATGCCACTGGTGTCATGTCATGGCGCATGAGTCTTTTGAGGATGATTCGATAGCAGCGGTGATGAATCGCTTGTTCGTCAACGTGAAAGTCGATCGCGAGGAGCGACCCGACGTCGATAAAATCTATCAAACTGCTCATCAGCTGCTAACCCAACGTGGTGGTGGCTGGCCCCTGACCATGTTCCTCGACGGAGAAAACCAGCGGCCGTTTTTTGGCGGCACCTACTTCCCGAATGAAGCTCGTCATGGCATGCCCGCGTTTGCGGACTTACTGGAAAAAGTCGCGATGTACTTTGAGGAACAGCGAGACGAGGTACGTGCGCAGAGCGAACAGTTGCTGGGTGTATTCAAGAAAATCGAACCAAGCCGCAGTGACGAAGACGTTATTCTCGACGCCACACCACTGCAAAGAGCTCGAGATACTTTCGCGCAAAACTTCGATCGGGACTTTGGCGGCTTTGGCCCAGCACCCAAGTTCCCCCACGCAACGACGATAGACAGGCTTCTGCGCCAATGGCGCACCACCGCCAACGATGCTGAACCGGATCTTGACGCGCTGCTGATGTCAACATTGACACTGACTCGCATGGCCGACGGCGGCATTTTTGATCATGTCGGTGGTGGCTTTTGTCGTTACTCGGTCGATAAGTATTGGCAGATTCCGCATTTCGAGAAAATGTTGTACGACAACGGCCCGTTGCTGGCCCTATACGCGCAAGCGGCGATCGCGACCGGCGAGTCATCGTTCTTCGACACAGCAAATGCGACAGCTGACTGGATGCTCGCTGATATGCAGGCGGACAATGGCGGATTCTTCTCGTCACGTGATGCGGACTCGGAAGGTGAAGAAGGCGTGTACTACTTATGGACGCCCGAACAGGCTCAAAAACTGCTGGGTGACGACTACACCGTATTTGCCAATCGCTTTGGTCTCGATATGGATACGAATTTTGAAGGGCAATGGCACCTCACTGTGCGTGCGCCAATCGCCAATGACGATGACTTTGCTGCGATCGAACGCTCGAAGAAGATTTTGCTGACTGAACGTGAGACTCGCATCGCACCCGGGCGTGACGAGAAACAACTGACATCATGGAACGCGCTGGCTATCCGCGGTCTGGCGATTTCGGGTCGCGCGCTGAACAGACCAGAGCTCACTTTAGCAGCTGTAAGAGCTGTTGATTTTATCCGAGAAAACCTGATAAAGAACGATCGATTGCTGGCCAGCTACAAGGATGCGCAAGTTCGTTTTCCGGCTTACCTCGATGACCATGCATTCCTGCTCGATGCAATTTTGGAGTTACTACAGTCAAACTGGAGCACAAAGCATCTGTCGTTCGCTATGCAGCTGGCCGATCTCATACTCGAACACTTCGAGGATCTCGAGCGCGGTGCTTTCTACTTCACCGCGAACGATCATGAAACGCTAATTCATCGGCCCAAATCAATAGCGGATGAAGCTGTGCCATCCGGCAACGGAATCGCTGCATTCGCATTGCAACGGCTAGGCTTTCTGCTCGGCGAAACGCGTTACCTGGATGCCGCCGAACGGACACTTAAGGGTGCATGGCAGGGTATCGAAGAATATCCGCACGGACATGTCAGCTTGATAACTGCGCTGGAGGAATACCTGCATCACCCAGAGATTATCGTAATTCGCGGTGAGTCTGAGGAAATTGAGCGCTGGCGCGACTCAGCAGCCAAGTTATACGCGCCACAACGGATGATTTTCGCGATCGATGCGAACGAGGAAAACCTACCGGGTGCATTAGCCGATAAAGTGGCGCGTGAAGGTGAATCGGTTGCTTACAGGTGTGTTGGCACCCACTGCGAACTACCCATAACCACATGGGAAGCACTCGCCGCAGAACTCAGTGAGGCTACTGACTGACCCGGCGCACTATGAGATGAGAGCCCTCACCCCAACTCGTCTTCAAGCGTGTAGCGCTCGCTGCGCCGCTGCATAGCCGCACCTAGCTCCGGCATCACCCACAGCTCAATCGGTTTTTTCCCTCGTATCTGAAAATTCTGTCTGCCTCGTTTTTCCTGTCTATAACGCACGCAGTCCCAGGGCACCTGAATGCAGGCTGGCACTTTCTGCGGACCGGGGCCACCATAGAGTATCCAAAACCCATCGTCATCCAATACAATATCGACTTGCGAATAATTGAACGACCCGACCTCAATGCTCTCGCCTTTGAAGGCGGCAGATATTGGCCGTTTATCGGTTTCGTAAAGCTTGGCTAGCTCTCGCCAAACACCAACATATTTAGCCGGCTGATACATAACAGCTGCGATAGCAACAATCGCAAGAATGGCGATGACGCCGATAGGTGAGGCAAGAAAGTTCATGTCGGTATTTTAGAAAAATAAAAAATAGGCCTAATGACCTCTTTCTATCATTATTTTACTCTTAGTATTTCGTCTGGACAATCTAGATGATCCTCAGTCAGATTTTAATTTAACTGCAGTGTGATCCATCAATCATCGTCAAGACAACGTCTTGTAAATTCGTCCTGCATAGCGATAATTTTACCTTTACTTTGAGCTATTTCATCTTCCTGATTATCTGTCAAAGCGTCAATCCTAGGTATGATGAGTAAGCTCAATGCAAGGACCCAATTTCTAGATGCGCGCTGCTCGCCTGACAATCTCTCCAGGTTACTCATTTCTTGCGTAAGAAGCATTTCTACATTTCTACAAGCCATAGTTGTATAGGGAATTCTTGATACAGATGCCGGCTGAATACTAGATGGAGCTGCAGCACATCCCACTAACGTAGCTAGCGTAATTACTATTATTCCCTTTTTCATAATGACTCTCTCTAAATTAATCTGCGACATAGGAATACGCCTAAATCTTTGATATTGCAAAGATTTAGAATGATTGAAGTTTAATTTAGTTAATCAGACACAAATGGACGAAAAGGAGATTTGGTGCATGTGTGGCCATTGAGGTGATAACTGATTGATTAAAGAAAGTATTACTCTATGCGGCCTTAAGAGCCAAAAGCAGTGCGTCTCCAACCATCATCACTACGACGAATCTCGTAAGCCGGCCAGTATTGGTTGTCGAGCTTCAAGGTGATGACTTCTGCCGTACCATTCCAGGTAACGGTTTTCAGTCGAACTGATTCTCGATGCTCGGTATTTTTCACGGCATTGATAAACGCCTGCAAGTTTGGTGTTGCAACCTCATTCACTTCAACAACTCGGCGTCCAGCCCAAAGACCGTAACGTGTCGCTGGAGACCCATAGCTAAAATAGGCAACATAAACGCCGTCAGTCGCGATACCGCGTTGAGCCGCCATGGCCCGATGCGGGTCTTGCAACAACGCGCCCGCCCAAGAAACAGCCCTATCTATACCGCGGCCGCTCAATTTAGCTGTTTCAACTGATAATTCGCGGACCCCATCATTCCGCCATACGGTTACCAGCACTTCCGGTTTTTGCACGGCGTTTTCCAGCGCTCGATAAGACGTCACAACGTCGCCATCGATCGCTAAAACGATGTCACCATTCTTGAGTAATCTCGCAGCAGCAGTATCTGCAACCAGTCGCGTAATGCTCAGAGCGCGGCGGCGCACCGGATTGTTTTTCTCCAGTCGAGCGATCCACTCTTCGTCAACGCCCATCTTGCGCGCCGCAAACAACGGCGCATAGACGAACTCGGCTTCCAATGAATAGAACGGTCGGCCATTACGAACTATGTCCAGAAACTGTGAAATCACCTCGCTACCGATACCTCGATTAAATTGCGTTGCTTCGCCGCCCGACTGCAGTACAAAGCTCGACCAACTCGCCGACACACGGCCTTTGTTATCAACCAATACACCATCGAAGTCCGTCGGCGCTGTAACGAGGTCGATTCCCTCAATATTCGAATCACGGAAACGCAATGTTTTCGATAACGGCAGTACCAATGGATCTACTGATGAAACTTTACTTTCCTGATGCACGAGCTGATGATCAGGCTTGATGCCTACGACCAGAACATCGTCACCTGGCGTAAGAGGTGTCGTATTGAATTCGGCACTTTCGATGGGTGTATCACCGATGCTCTTTGGGTCGTAAGAAACGATTGCGAAGTTATGCAATGGATGTAGCTGCACGATCTTCGCGTCAACCTCAAGAGAGCCGGCAAATGTAATCTTCACATCACCGATGGCTATTGGAACTGTGTTGCGGTCGACTACAACGTAGCCACGCTCTTTGTCGACGATCAATCCTGTGCCGTAGTAGTGCCGTTCCGAGACACCCGATAGCGTATACGGAAGATCGAACGTTATAACGACCAATGACGGTGCAATCTTTTGTAGGCGCGGATCGTCATAGTCGTTCAGTTTTGTGCTTCCGACTTCGACGGGCGGCGACTCCGGACCAGCCGCAAGCGTGCGACATGGCCATGCGCCTGTATCATCATCCCGAATGCATCGCTTTACGGGGAACCAAACACGATCCATTTCCAGAAGGCGTACTACGGAGTTCTGTGGATTCTCCATGTTGACATAACGAACCGTGGCACGTTCGCCGTCGGCAAGTTCATTCAGTGCCGCCTCAAAATCATCCAGATTTTCCATCGGCTCGCCGTCCATCTCGACAATAACGGCTCCACGAGGAATTGCTGCCTTCGACAGTAGATAACCAGGATTGGCTACATAAACGCCACTCGCCTGTCGGTTGTAGTATCGAGCTTGTTGATAGGACAAGGTATTGACAATGCCGTCACCGAACTCCAGATATTCATCCGGCGTTATCGCATGTAAGTCGTCGACCGTAATCATTTGTACGATATGCCTGCCACCGCGTTCAATCTCGATCTCGATCTCTTCACCGACTTTACTGTCGAGCACGGCACCGAGCGGCACGAATTCAGTAATCATGTGACCATTTATACGGATCAGAATATCACCAGGTGCTATCTTGCCGGCCGCCGATGAATTCGGAATAACCTGGTCAACCGCTAACATACTGGTTTGCTCTTCGCCCTTCAGTCGGGCAAGACGTTCGGATTCTGGTGTTAGACCCAAACGCCGCAGCTCATCAAACGGTTTACTTTGAAAGGTCGTTTGCAGCGTGCCTCGAGTCACTTCGCGGCCAGATCGTATCTCCTGCAAGGCTCGGTCAATACGATCCAGTGGCAGGAAAAAGCTGCTTGCGGCGGAGCGGGCTGCGCCAGCGTTTAGTGCAACCACCTCACCATCAATATTGACAACAGGCGAGCCGGAAGAGCCGCCCGAGGTGCCGGATGCAGCCTGATAATAGAAGGTATTAAAATCGTTGTATTTACCACGACCGTACAACGGTGCTTGTCGATCAAGCCTCGCAATCGTACCCGCCAAGATCGAAAGTTGCTCACCAGCATCGTTACCGATAACGCGAATTTCCTTGCCGATACCTGCGCCGCCGGGCACCAGCGGCAATTCGGCGGGCTTAATGTATTGCAGCTCGGCGGGATCATAACGATAGAACCCAAAATCGTGGACTGGGTCCCTATAGATCGGTGTCAGTCGCACTTCTTCGTTATTCTTGAAGACTGCCTCAGCAGTGACTGGCCCGGGCGTCACAACATGGCGATTTGTGAGGATAATACCGCGCTCGGCGTCGACGACGAAACCAGTCGCCTGGGACGAAGCGTTCCACTCGGTATCGAAAGCGCGAGTGCTATCAACACGAATCGACACCACGCCTGAGGATATGCGCTCAAGCGTTTCTGTCCAGACAGTATCTTCTGCGGCCGTAACCGTCATACTTGAAAGCAGCGACGAAGCTGCGATCAGAATCCTGACCTTTGTCATAGTTTTCCTGAATTAGTTACTAGGCCAATTATGCGGCCATATGCACGCCCCTACTACTCCCGACTAATTGGGGCGCAGCGGTTCCCTATTTCAACAAAATCAGACCGCCAACGCGACTACCAAGATCACGCTTCCTGAGCGCGCCTACTCAGGCCGATAGGCTAGATCCAGTTGCCGGGCTGCTTTCACGTCGTCCAGTCGTCGCACTGGCATGGTGTACGGCGCATCCTTGAACTCGGTGCCCTCCTTGGCTGCCGTCGCGATTGCGATCATTGCGGTAACAAAATTATCCAGGGTTTCCTTGCTTTCCGTTTCGGTTGGCTCGATGAGTAGGCACTCAGGCACCAGCAGTGGGAAATAAGTAGTCGGGGCATGATAATTCTTGTCCAGCAGCGCTTTGGCGAGGTCCATCGCCGTCAGATTCAATGATCGCGCCTCGCGTTTCAGCGTGACAATGAACTCATGACTCGCCCGCCGCGTCGGGAACGCCAGTTCGAAGCCAGCCTCCTGTAGTCTTGAGGAAAGATAGTTCGCATTGAGCGTGGCGTATTCAGAAACGCGCTCCATACCGTCACGCCCCAGCATCCGCATGTACACATAAGCTCGAAACAAAACGCCTGCATTGCCCATAAAGCCGGACAGTCGGCCGATGCTTTGCGGCAGATCGTCCTCGGAAAGCCAGTCGTACACAGTCTCTCCATCGACCTGCTTACTACCAACAACCGGTATCGGCATGAACGGTAGTAACCGATCATTTACGCCAACAGCGCCCGAGCCTGGCCCGCCGCCGCCATGTGGTGTCGAGAACGTCTTGTGTAGATTCATGTGGATCACGTCAAAGTCCATATCGCCCGGTCGAACTTTGCCAAGAATTGCATTGAGGTTGGCACCGTCGTAATACAGCAGTCCACCAGCGTCATGAACGAGATCCGCAACCTCTTTGATGCGGCGCTCGAAAACACCCAGCGTTGACGGATTCGTGAGCATGATACCGGCCGTCTTCGGGCCGACCGCTGATTTCAACGCATCAAAATCGATATCGCCTTCCGTACCCGTTGGCACTTCGACCACCTGGCAGCCACACATCATCGCGGTCGCTGGGTTTGTTCCATGGGCCGCATCGGGACATATGATTTCGGTACGTTCATGATCGCCGCGAGCTTCGTGATATGCCTTGATCATTGCAACGCCCGCAAACTCGCCTTGCGCGCCGGCCATCGGCGTCAGCGAAACGCCTTTCATTCCCGTGACGTCTTTCAGCATTTCTTGCAACTCGAACATGCAGGTCAGAAAGCCCTGTCCATGGGATACGGGACCCAAGGGATGTCGCCCAGAAAATTCAGGCAGCAATGCCAGCGCATTACACGCTCGCGGGTTGTACTTCATTGTGCACGAGCCCAATGGATAGAATTGCGTGTCGATCGAGAAATTCATCTGCGATAAGCGTGTAAAATGGCGCACGGTCTGCAGCTCGGATGCCTCCGGCAAGCGCGGCTTGTCGTTTCGCATCAAGTTCGACGGGATATTCGACGCTTCTGCGTCAGCCGGTGCCTGTGCGAAAGCTCGACGCCCACTGCGGGACTTGTCAAATATCAGTTCACTACTCATACGACTATTCATTTATTTCAATTCCCAGCGCGCGGAATGCCGCGCGATAATCAGGTTCTTTGGAGATATCTTGGATCTGCTCCCTGTGCACGACCGTATTATTCTCGTCTAAGACGACAACCCCACATGCGAACATGCCAGCGTATGGTCCTTCTATAATCCGCACGCCGTAATTCTCGCCAAATCCATCGTGACGAATCGCTGACAAACCAATTGCGTGCTCGAGCCCATGCTCATCTTTAAATCGTTTATGAGCGAATGGTAAGTCGTAGGAAACCATCAGCATCGCGACGTCATCGGCCTCACCAGCAAGACGATCAAATTCGATAACCGATTTGGCGCACACACTGGTGTCGACGCTGATAAAGATGTTCAGCACTTTTCTCACGCCCATGAAACTTGCAAAGGACACGTTTTGCAGTGACGTGTTAACCAGAGAAATGTCCGGCGCGTGGCTACCAATGGTTGGCAAATCGCCGTATATGCGATAGCTCGCGTTTTCGTATTGAATTTTGGCCACTTGATTCCCCGCTATACGCTATTCGTATTTGCTGAAGCCAGCACGTCGGAAAATGCCGCGATGCACGCTTCGATATCACCTTGGGTCTTTGTTTCAGTCGCGCAAACAAGCAACGCGTCCGTGCCGACGAAGGGCGTTATATCTAAGCCGGCCAGAATGTCGCGGTCTGCAAGCGTCTCCAGCAGCGGTGTAACCGGTTGATCCAGCTTTAAGGCAACCTCGTGGAAGAACGGCCCGTCGAATAAACGTTCGACTCCGTCCAATGCCGACAGACCATCGACGAGCAGTGCGGTATTGTGATGGCAGGTATTCGCTACGTTCACGAGCCCTTCATGGCCAAGCAAAGACATATAAATCGTCGCGGCTGTGACCATAAGTCCCTGATTCGTACAGATATTCGAGGTCGCTTTTGAGCGTCTGATATGCTGCTCGCGCGCCTGCAACGTCAGTGCAAAGCCGGGCTTGTCATCGAGATCTGTTGTACGTCCAACGATTCGTCCCGGCATCTGTCGCACATGCTTTTTTTTGCACGTCATGAAACCGAAGTACGGCCCGCCGGATGACATTGGGATACCCAAAGGCTGCCCTTCACCTATCGCGATATCAGCGCCCTCTGCGCCCCAGCGTCCTGGCGCCTTTAGTAGCGCCAACGATGTTGGGTTGACGACACCGATCATCAATGCGCCGTTGGCGTGCGCCCAATCCGTTATGCGATCAACATCATCCAATGTTCCGGTAAATGATGGCTGCTGAAGAACCACTGCAACCGGATCGCCGCCCTCCGGTAATGCATTAAAATCGACATTGCCGGTTGTCATATCCTCGGGAAGTCGTTCGAACGTCAATCCCTGTGCGCCGGCGATTGCCGCTGCGACCTGCTCATAAACTGGATTCACGCCCGGTGCCAATAGCACGCGACCGCTCTTAACGCGACGGTTAATCCGCACTGCCATAAGTGATGCTTCGGCCAGCGCTGACGCACCGTCGTACAGTGATGCATTGCTAACGTCGAGCCCAGTGAGCTCAGTGATCATCGTTTGGTACTCGTAGATCACTTGCAGCGTGCCCTGGCTCGCTTCCGCCTGATACGGCGTGTAGGCGCTGTAGAACTCACCACGCGTTGCGATATCCCACACGGCGGTCGGAATGTGATGCTCGTAAGCACCAGCACCGATGAAGCACATTGGCGAGCCATCCATCTTGGCGCGTTGCCTCATGAGTCGCGAAATTTCCATCTCGCTAAGCGCCTCTGGAACATGCTCTAATTGCTCTATCTTCAGTTCGGTGGGAATCTCGTCAAAAAGATCGGCGATAGAATCGACACCAATTTTTTTCAACATTTCACGCGTGTCTTTTTCTGTATGCGGTATGAAAGGCATTGCTCTTCTCAGTCGTCCAGATCGTCGATGAATTGCTGATAGTCATCGGGAGACATCAACGTACTTTCGTCAAAAGCATCCGTAGGCTGCATGCGCACTATCCAACCATCGCCGTACGGATCAGAATTGATTTTCTCAGGAACATCGGCCAACTCTTCGTTAATGGCTACGATGCTCCCACCGATAGGTGCGTAAACATCTGAGGCTGCTTTGACTGACTCAACTACGGCCATCTCGTCAGCCTCATCAACGTCTTGCCCTACCTCGGGGAGCTCTACGTAAACCAGATCGCCTAATGCACCTTGTGCATGATCTGTAATACCTATAGTTACTGAACCGTCATCTTCGCGACGCAGCCACTCATGATCTTTAGTGTACAAAAGGTCTCCGGGTAATTCATTCATAATGTCTCTCCCTCAATGTTAATTCGAATCTTTCCGCTGCAAACGAACGGCGTCTTAACGATGCGAACGTTCAGCATTTTTCCTCTGACTTCGACCATTGCACGATCGTAGTCACCCGCCGGCACCCGTGCCAGGGCAATAGATTTTCCGATGCTAGGCGAGAATCCGCCGCTTGTAATCTCGCCTTCGCCAATTCCCTCAACGACGACCTTTTGATGATTCCTCAGTACACCTTTGTCTTCCAGTAACAAGCCGACGAATCGTCGTCTGTCCGGAGAATGACGTAATTCTTCAAGCGCGCCACGACCGATAAAGTCCCGTTCTGCTGGCTCCCAGCCGATGGTCCAGTTAAGACCGGCCTCAAGTGGCGAAATAGATTCGTCCATGTCGGTCCCATAGAGATTCATCGCAGCTTCCAGACGAAGAGTATCTCGGGCACCAAGACCACAAGGCGCGGCGCCTCTGGACAACAATTGATCCCAAATTTCTGGAGCGTCGGCAGCCGGCATGCAAAGCTCCCAACCATCTTCGCCCGTGTAGCCTGTTCGGGCGATGAACATCTCACCTGCTTGAAGGCTATAGAAAGGCTTCAGCGCCAATGCGGCATCTCTGTGTTCGGCGGCTATGCTGTCGGCTGCAAGTTGCCGCGCATTCGGTCCCTGAACCGCGATCATCGCCAGATCCGCACGTTCGTTGACTGCGACATCGAAAGGTCCAGCTTGCTCTCGAATCCAGGCCAGATCCTTGTCACGAGTCGCTGCATTGACCACGAGCCGGTAGTCGGTGTCGGATATGTAGTAGATGATGAGGTCGTCGATAACGCCACCGTCGGCGTTCAGCATGGCAGTATAAAGCGCTTTGCCGTAATCCTTTAGTTTCGCGACATCGTTCGCGACCAGGTACTGCAGAAACACTCGAGAGCGCTCACCGGACAAATCAACGATTGTCATGTGCGAGACATCAAAGGCACCGGCGTTCTGGCGCACAGCGTGATGCTCTTGCTTCTGCGATCCGTAATGCAGAGGCATGTCCCAGCCGCCAAAATCGACGATACGAGCGCCGGCTTCGTTGTGCTTTTCAAAAAGTGCTGTTTTCGATCCCATTAGCTCTTATCCGCCAGATTTTGCAAAATAAAGGGCGGCAGACGCATCGGTCTGCCGCCCCTCTGTCCTTTGCTACCTGAGAGATCAATGGCTCGTTGAGCCACATACCCCTTCGGTGGGCCGTGTCGGCCGCTCTCCAGAGCTAATCAGCGTACTCAGTCCTTTTGCCTGAGCGTTTCCGGGCGTGTTGCGCCTTCGGCGCCTCGATTGAACGAGGTCTCTTCTGTGCACGCTATCGATTAGTGCGGGCATCATAGCCAAGTGCGCCGCCGGTTGCCAGTAGACTGATGGGTAGGTAACACTTGCCTCCCTTGCGGGCGTTACTTGACGCCCAGCGCGACCTTAACGGCGCATTCTCGGACCGGCCCGCTGCGATTAAACATTCGCATACCGGCCATTCTTATGTCTCCCACCAAGCCTGAGTCTGTCGTAAACAGTCGATTGAGGCCGGTCATGAAGTGCAACATCGTTAAATTAGCCCCCTTCCGGGCGCGCTCATAACGACGTAAAACGGGGCGGTCGCCGGGATGTAAGCCGTTACCGATAGCGGCGTCGATCACGCCAGCGAGCTCCGCTGCATCCTGCAGCCCCAGATTTGCGCCTTGACCCGCTAACGGATGAATGGCGTGAGCGGCATCACCGATCAAGGCGAGACCAGCCTTGACGTAATTTTCCGCATGCTGAGCACAAAGAGGAAATGCGCCCTTCGGGCCCGCCACAGTCAACCTGCCAAGAACGCCATCGGAGACATCCGTCAGTATTTGACCAAGTTCATCGTCCGGCAATTCCACAACCCGTGCTGCCTCGTCAGGGGTCGTTGACCAGACAACAGAAATTCGGCCGTCAGCCAGCGGCAACATACCGATCGGCCCATCGTGCAAGAATCGCTGCCGTGCAATTCCCCTGTGCTCATGTTCCGCCTTGAGGTGGGTCACCACTGCGGTTTGGTCGTATGGCCACTGATTGGTCTTGATGCCTGCCAGCTCGCGAACAAATGAACGAGCGCCATCGGCGCCAACAACAAGGTCTGCCTCCGGCATTGCTGTAATTTTGGTATCGAAGCTGAGCACTACATTGCTGTCGTCGAGAACTCGTAGCAGCGCATCCTGGATAAGGACGTTTTCGACGATGTGCCCCAACTGCGGAACAGCAAATTCGGCCGCGTCGAAATACAATGCCGCAGCACCATCGGGATCGTCATTTTCATCCCAAACACGCATGGCCTGATACGGCGAAACGCGCATATCTTTGATGAGTGGCCAGGCCCCGACCGAATCCAGCATTTCGATCGACCCATTCGCCATGGCCGACACGCGGAGTGAAACTTCGTTAGCCGAAGAAAAAACAGGTCGAGAAACAGCATCGATTACGCTTATTTTCAATGACGCAGCATGCCGCCCTTTGGTCAATAAAGCCGCAAACATCAGACCAGTAATCCCCGCGCCAATAATTGTAATGTTGAACTGGCCCCTCATCGCAACGGCACGCCACGGGACAAACGCGGTAACTCGCCGGCGAGTCCCATTGTGTGTTTTGCGAACATTGGCCGCACCCCTGGGATCAGATCGAAACCGATCATTCCAATATTGCGCAGCGTTCGTAGTCCAGGGCGAGTGCTACCGAAAAGCCGTACGAGATTGTCCGTGAAGTGCACCAGTTTTTTCTGATCCGCACGACGCCACCCGGCATAGCGATCAAGAATATTCGAATCGCCCGGGTCGATGATCCCGGATGGGGTATCCGCTATGCAATCACACAGCGCAGCGACATCGCGCATACCGAGGTTGAATCCTTGTGCCGAAACGGGGTGCAATCCGTGTGCTGAGTTACCGACCAATACACTTCTCGTAGCGGTCAGCCGGACGGCTTTGCTCAACATCAACGGATAGGCCACCCGAGCGCTGACGCGCGAGAACTTTCCAAGCCGGTATCCGAACTCTTCCTGAATTTCAGCCAGGAACGCATCGTCGCCGAGAGAAAGAATACGGTCTGCATCATCCTCAGAAACTGTCCAGATAAATCCTGCTCGCCCATCTACCACTGGTAATATCGCCAGTGGTCCTTGCGGCGTGAACCTTTCGAACGCGCGGTTACAAAGTTCTTTTTCCGGCAACAAATTACCGACTACAGCACGTTGAGCATAGGCGCGTTTTTGCACCGATACACCCATCATCTCACGGACGCTGGATTTTGCTCCATCTGCAGCGATTAGTAGCTTGCACGATAATGAACGCTCACCTTTATCAGATGCGATTGTCGCAACAGCCTGATCGGGACCGAGCTCGATGCTTTCAATGCGGGCCGGACAGATCATGTCGACGTTGTTCATTGTCAACAGCGCAGATTGCAAGACTTCGCCCAAGACCCGGTTGATCACAACGTAACCAAGCGCCTCCACCCCTCTCTCTTTCGCATCGATATGCGAAAAACCGAAGCGACCCTTATCGGATACGTGGATGTTGGAAATGGGCGTAGATGCGGCAACGACGTCATCCCAAAGCTGCATCGCTTCGAACATGCGCTGTGTGCTTCGAGACAATGCAGTCGAACGATCGTCAAAACTTGGTTGCTGGCTTTCCTTGCGCGCGATCGCCTCGACAACGGCAACGCGTAGTCCAAGCGGAGCGAGCGCCAACGCAAGACTCGTACCGATCATGCCGCCACCTGCGATGATAATATCGTAGTTGTCAGTCTCGCTGTTCATTGGCTATGCACCATTCATCAGCGACTCAATTGCATCTGGCTCTTTAGCTAGACCCTTACTCAGAACGTCCGGCCCTTTATTGCATATCGCGACGTCATCCTCGATGCGGATACCGATATTGCGAAACGCTTTCGGGACCTTGCGACTGTTCCCGATGTAAATTCCTGGCTCCACTGTCGTAACCATTCCCGCCTCGAGCATTCGCCACTCATTGCCGACTTTGTAATCGCCGACATCATGTACATCCATTCCAATCCAATGACCGGTACGGTGCATATAATACGACTGATAGGCTGCAGTCTTAATCAAGCTCGTCAATGAACCTTCAAGCAAACCAAGTTTCTTAAGTCCTTTTGTGATCACCCTGACAGCTGCGTCGTGTGGATCGTTCCAATGATTGCCCACCACAGTTTTCTCGATTGCCGCTTTCTGCGCCGCAAGTACAATTTCGTACACAGCCAGCTGTTCCGAACTGAACCTTCCATTGACTGGAAATGTCCGCGTAATGTCCGAGGCATAGTAGTCGAGCTCGCAACCTGCATCGATCAATAACAGGTCGCCATCCTTCAGTTCTGCGTTATTCTCGACATAGTGCAGGATGCATGCGTTCTGGCCACCACCAACAATTGGGCTATAGGAGTTCGAAGCATCATTCTGGCGAAACTCGTGAATGAACTCAGCTTCAACTTCGTATTCGAACAATCCTGGCCGGGTCACTCGCATAGCTCGTTTGTGTGCCTCAACGGCGACTTTGGCGGACTTGCGTAAGGCCGATATCTCGCCGCGGCTTTTATAAAGACGCATGTCATGCAGTAGGTGATCGAGTGCAACGAACTCATGCGGCGTCTGTACACCTCGACGCAATCGCGAGCGCAGCATATTGACCCACTCGGCCATGCGCGAATCAAATTCTGAGTACATGCCCATCGTGTAGTAGACCCGGCTGCAGGATTCCATAATCCCAGGCAAAATATCGTCGAGATCTTCAATCGGAAAAGCGTCATCCGCGCCGTATTGATCTACCGCGCCTTCTTGCCCCGCGCGCAAACCATCCCACTGCTCTCGCTTCTGGTCCTTTTCGCGACAAAACAACAAGTATTCACCGTTCGCGCGGCCTGGTACCAGCACTGCGACCGCCTCAGGCTCCGAAAATCCCGTCATATAAAAGAAGTCGCTGTCTTGGCGGAAGCGGTATTCAACGTCCCTGCTGCGCGTTCTGACGGACGCTGCTGGCAATATAACGATGCCGCCCCGCCCAACCATGCGCATCAGTTGTCGACGGCGCTTCTTGAATTCTTCGCTATTCATTTCGTCTCACTCTTGGCATTACGGATATCGGCCAGCTCTTCGTAGCACAATTGGGCGGCTACCCGCACGTATTCGACAAGCTCAAAATAGGCCGCATCGTTTTCCTCTTCATCGATTTCACCATCCAGCTCCACTTGGGTGATCTGCAACATATCCTTGATGATCTCTGACAGCGGCTCGGCGCCCAGCCTCTCCTTTAAAACGTCACCGTGCTTGGCAGACACCAAGCCATGTAAGAATCCTTCTGACCAATGCGCCAATGCCTCTGTTCTGGCGCCAACGTCATCCGCATCGTCTGGCAACAGTGGCACGAATTCTGACAGGCGCTCCGATAGTTGCCAAAAAGTCGATTGATACAGAGTATCAAGTTGCTTTTCGCACTCTTTGCGCAATGCATTGCTCTCGTCGACATTCTCGAGGACTTGCAGCAACCAATCCGGTCCCGCCGGCGCTCCGCCGATCGCCAGTCGACCCGTCAAAAGCCCGTGAGTTTGCGCAGCATCCCAACTTGCGCCGCATCGATATAGCGATTCTTCAAGAACATCGTATTCGACTTTTTCATCCATTCGGATGCCAACCTTTGCTTTGCCAACAATCCCTTATGATCCCACGGACCGCCCTTTCTGACCATGTCGGCGTGCTTCTCCATCAAACGACGATTGCTTCTCCAGAGAGGCCTGATTATATTGGCGGCATGGTTGACAATATTAATTCGACATTCGAACGCGAGCTAAAGCGACTTGAGAAGCGTGTCGATGCGCTGGTAAGCGTATGCGATCAACTTCAGGACGAAAATCGCTCCTTGAAGCAACGCCAGGATATATTGACGACTGAGCGTGCTGGTCTGCTACAGAAAAACGAGCAGGTACGGGCGCGAGTTGAAGCGATGATCGGCCGACTAAAGGCGATGGAGCAAGGCTCTTGATTCACAGCACGGAGTAAGCTGAATGACCGAAAAGAACGCTCAGGTAAGTGTCAGAATTCTGGATAAAGAATACCAAGTCGCTTGCCCTGCAAACGAGCGCACCAATTTGCTCGATTCCGCCGAAATACTAAACGACAAAATGCGCGAGATTCACGACAGCGGCAGAATCGTCGGTCTTGATCGCATCGCCGTCATGGCGGCTCTAAATATGGCGAACGATCTGATCCACGCTAGCGCGCGCGATCAAGAGCTCGAGGGCAGTATAAGTGACCGGCTGAAAACAATATCCGACCGTGTTGATCACGTCTTGAGTGGCACACAGCAACTCGACCTCTAATCAGCGCGTGTTCAAAATACGTGAAAATCAGATTGGCGCCTCCTGTGGTGTTCGATACCGACCTGGATCCTCCCGACCCTAATTTTTCATTTCGGGGTCACTGCCTGTCGGTTGCATGTGTGCAAAACCGTTCCGACGGTTAGCCTGTTGTAACCACGGTCGACCCCACCTTTAGCTCCGGTTCGAGAGCAATGGTCTGTGACGGCACAGGCGGGAGGCGCCTCCTTTTTCTGAGCGCATTCATAGCAATTAATTTGATGCATAAAATTCGCAAAAAAGCGTTACTTGCACGACGTGAAATGAACGTCGAAGAGCGCAGCATTGCGTCGCAAATAATCTGCAAAAAGCTCATAGCTTCGCACAACTTTTTGTCGGCAAACCTCATCGCGTGTTACCTGCCGATGCGCGACGAAGTCGACACGCGATTTATCATCGAGCGAGCGTGGCGCGCAAATAAGCGCATTTTTGTACCCATTACGCGCAACGATGGTGAAATGTTGTTCCGCGAAATTAGACCAGATACGACGTTGCACAAAAACAAAATGGCGATCTGGGAACCATTATCGGGAGATTTTATTTCCCCTCGCGAGCTGCAGTTGGTTGTCACGCCCATGGTCGCATTTGATAATTTCAATAACCGAATCGGAATGGGTGGCGGCTACTATGATCGATGCTTTTCTTTCCTCAGACACCGACGAAAGTGGTTGAAACCTAAATTACTTGGAGTCGCGTTCCAATGTCAGAAAGTCGAGAAAATATCGCCAAACACTTGGGATGTACGGCTTTATCAGACTTTCAGCGAGTTAAAAAAATGCTGAAATTCCAGCGAAATTTTTTCTGCATAAGAAATTCATATTCGTGCGTCACGCAAATATTCTACAAGCACTAAATGTATAGTTTCAATTCATAACTTTTAGTCTTATCGATCGTAATTTTTTTTTCAAAATATTTTTTTCATTCGACAATTTTTTAATCTGACGAATACCGCAGTAATCCGACGAATACCATAGGTTGAACTGCAAATTATTAGCTCATTCGCAAGCTATAGGCTCACTGGTGTTTTTTGTCTTGTTGTATATACTCAGCCCCGGGTACCCGACACGGAGAACTAGCATGGCTACCAAAAAGAAAACTCGTAAAAAAGCTTCGAAGCGAAAAGTCGTGAAGAAGCAGAAAGTTGTTGCAAAGAAAAAAGTAGCGAAGAAGAAAGTTGTTAAGAAGAAAGCTAAAAAGAAAGTAGCTAAAAAGAAAGTAGCGAAGAAGAAAGTCGCTAAGAAGAAAGCTAAAAAGAAAGTAGCGAAGAAGAAAGTCGCTAAGAAGAAAGCTAAAAAGACAGTAGCGAAGAAGAAAGTCGCTAAGAAGAAAGTTGTTAAGAAGAAAGCTAAAAAGAAAGCTACGAAGCGGAAAGCTAAGAAAAAGTAGCTGACTGACCACTTCGGAAGAGCGTTCTTCCAAGGCAAAAGTAAAAGAGCTCGCTTCGGCGGGCTCTTTTCATTTGTGCTGGATCAATTATAGTAAGCAACTATGGACGCATCTAATAAGAAGCGAAGTGCTGCGAAAGCGGCGATGAAATTTATCGAGCCCGGCATGACAGTCGGAGTCGGGACTGGTTCAACCGTCAATTTCTTGATCGAAATGTTGCCTGAGATACGAAACAAGATTAATCGCGTCGTTTCAAGCTCGAAAGCATCAACTTCCTTACTCGAGGCGCACGGGTTTACCGTTTCGACCCTCAATGAGGTCGGTGACTATGACATCTACATCGATGGAGCTGACGAGAGCAATAAGCGATTGCAACTCATCAAGGGCGGCGGCGGCGCTTTAACACGCGAAAAGGTTTTGGCCTGTGCGGCGCGTAGATTTATTTGCATCATTGATGACACTAAGTTGGTCAGGATGCTCGGGGGTTTCCCGCTACCGATAGAAGTATTGCCGATGGCCCAAGCGATGATTGCACGACACATGCTCAAAATGCGCGGGCAACCAATCTGGCGCGAAGGATTTATCACGGACAATGGCAACCACATCCTTGACATTCATGATCTGCAGATCTCCAACCCACTCGAGATGGAAGCCCGTATTAACAAAATACCAGGTGTAGTTACAGTCGGCATATTTGCTGATCAAGCTGCTGATATTCTCTTGATCGGTGGTGATGATGGCGTCAAAGAGATTCGCACCTAGGGGTCAGACAAATTCTTAGAATTTCGCCCTAATATTGAACTCGCTCGCAACGCGCACCCGGTCGCACGATGAGCATCTGCACGTCGCCAATGACGCGCTCAGTAAAGGCGCTCTCGCAATAGCACAGATAGAACTCCCACATGCGTATGAACGCATCTGAATAACCAAGTTCACGCACTTCCCCGATGTGCGCAAAGAACCGGTCGTGCCAGTGCCGCAGAGTCGTCGCGTAATGCGGACCAATATCTTCAAGGTGTATGACACGCATATCAGTATTTTTGGTCATGCTACGGGTCATATCAGTCACCGACGTCAAGCAACCACCAGGGAAAATGTAGCGCTTTATGAAATCGACGCTGGTCTTGTACTGATCGTAGCGCTGGTCAGCTATCGTTATCGCCTGCAATAACATCTGTCCATCAGGCTTCAACAGCTCACAACATTTCTTGAAATAGGTGTCGTGATACTCGTGCCCGACCGCCTCAATCATTTCGATCGATACGAGTTTGTCGAAGCGACCCTTGAGGTCGCGATAATCCTCGAAAAGAAGAGTAATCTTGTCCTGCAGCCCAGCATCACTGATCGCCTGTTTCGCATAGCTGTACTGCTGCTCGGAAATTGTGGTCGTCGTCACATGGCATCCGTATTTCCTAGCCGCGTGAATAGCGAATCCGCCCCACCCAGTGCCTACCTCCAGAACAGAATCGGTCGTTGAAAGATCCAGCTTCCTGCAGATTCGATCGATTTTCTCGACCGCCGCTTCGTCGAGTGACGTATCTCGCGTACCGAAGTACGCACTTGAATACATCATCGTCGGATCGAGCCAAAGCTGATAGAACTCATTGCCAAGATCGTAGTGCGCAGCGATGTTTTTACTGCTGCCCTGCCGGGTATTCTTATTCAATGCATGAAATATCTTCTGCAGCGGCCTGCTGAGGCGCGCGAGACCTGAATCAATCTGCTCGAGAACATCCCGATTTCGAATCAAGATACGCAGCGTTTCAGCGAGATCCTCAGAGGACCAATAACCGTTGATGTACGCCTCACCAGCGCCAATCGAACCTCCAAATGCAACATCACTGTAGAACTTTGGGTCAAGTACTCTTAGTTCCATGGGCAGCGGAAACTCTTCAGTCAAGTATCCGAACTTTGTTTCGCCTTCATCTTCGCTGACAACAATTTGGCCCGACTGAAGATTGAGAAGCCGAGAAAGTACAAGGTTGCGCGCGATTTTATCGAGCCAGCCTCCTCGAACTGCCCGCATAGCAAACTTAGGTGAGTCCAGCGAAGCATTTCGTGTATTCATCGAGCGATAGCCTCTTTCTTCTTTCTGGGATGCATATGAAGGGGCACACGCTTTACCCAAAGGCGCAGTGCTTCCCAGTAAATTGCGCCTGTAATCTTGAGCGTCATCAACGGAAACCTGACGAGTACACTGGTCAGCGACCAACCGTTGATGGCCTTTCGATGCAAAGACATGGAGGCGCTGAAAAAGCGCTCACCATGTTTCGAATTTGTCATGAAAACCGACAGCCGCTCGCCGGGCTCAGACAATACCCAGTGGTATTCGACTTCCATCGGGATAAAGGGCGATACATGCATTTTCTTTTTTGGTCGAAATTGCCAGGACTTCGATAACTTCGCAGCAGGCCTGCAGTCAAGCACATAGGTGTCGAGCTCGCCCCACGGTGTGTTGCTCACCTCCGATACGATATATGCGAGTGTCTCGCCGTCGGCAGAAAAACAATAGTAGAAGCTCACGGGATTAAAGCAGTAGCCAAAGTACGACATGTTGGTTAGCAATCGAATCGGGCCGATCGGACGTTTTCCGATATCATTTTCAACAACATCGCGAACAGCATCCGCAAGCGGTTTATCGATCGACCCCAGGTGATTACGGCGCCGAAACCGCGCGAGAGCGGGCCGCACGGATGACCAAAAAAAGTGCTTTTCGAAAAGCGTCGGGAGCTCGTCGAGATCGAGATACATCATGAACAGGCGGTACTTGAACCTGTGCATAGCTGGCGTTCTCCGGGTGTGTCTAACTCGCCCTTCGTATATGCAGCTTTCCATAAGATAGCCTCTCCTCAAAATGATTAAGCGCGTCAAGTGCGCTTACAACGCCATCTTCATGAAAACCGTTACGCCAATAGGCGCCGCAGTAAAACGTCCGCTCGCAGTTTATATTCACCTGGCGGCTCTGCGCCGCGACCGACTTGCGTGAGTAAATTGGGTGCTCGTACTGCACGCGTCGGATGATCTTTGAGGGATCGATTTGCCGATCATCGTTCAATGTCAGCAAATACTGCCGCCGAGTTCTTAGCCTCTGCAGGATATTCATATTGTAAGTCACGGCAACATGACGCGACTGGTCTTGAGGAAAATGGTAGTTCCATGCAGCCCACGCCCGGCGTCGTCGCGGCATGAGAGAAACGTCGGTATGTAGAATTGCTTCGTTGGCTTGATAGCTAATATCACCAAGCACGCTGCGCTCATCGTACGAAGCGTCTTTGAGAAGGGAGAGCGCCTGATCGCTATGGCATGCAACGAAGACGCAGTCGAACGTCTCTGTGCCGCCGGCAGCCGTAGATACTTGAACATGACCGTCGCTTCGACGTAGCGCCGTCACGGGGCAATTCAAGCGAATACGGTCCTTGTGACCTGCGACCAGCTTGCTTACATATTCCCGCGAGCCTCCCCTGATTACACGCCATTGTGGGCGGTCCTTTGTCTGCAGCAAACCATGATTAGCAAAGAATCGAGCCAGAAACCGGACGGGCATATCGAGAACAGACAGCGGTTCCGCTGACCATATCGCCGCAGCCATGGGAACCAGATAATTGTCGATAAATTCGCGACTGTAGTCGTTCTTAAACAAATATCTGCCGAGTGTCTCCGATTCATCAAGATCCTCGACGTTCGGCAGCAATGTGCGATTGAATCGCAGTATATCGCTAATCATCCGATAGAAGCGCGGGCGCAGCAGGTTGCTACGCTGCGCGAACAGAGCGTTGAGGGTGGTTCCACAATACTCCAGCCCGCCATTATCGGCCTGGACGCTAAAACTCATTTCACTTGGCTGCGAATCCTGCCCAATTTCATCAAGTAACCCAATAAAATTGGGGTAAGTACGATCGTTAAAGACTATGAAGCCAGTGTCGATAGCGATGTTTCGGTCACCCTCCTGAACGTCAACGGTATTCGTATGACCACCTACGTAAGACCCCGACTCAAACACCGTAATATCGTGCTCTTGACGCAGCGCATAGGCAGCGACATTACCCGCGATTCCGGTACCAATGATTGCTATATTCATGGCATCACCAAAGCTGCGGAACACGCACTAGTTTTGACGTGTCATAGCCGATCGATTCAACAAATGACACGAGGCTCTCGTAATTAAGATCGGAGATCGTTGGTGTACGCGCCATAATCCAAACGAAATCACGGCTCTGCCGGCCGATAACTGTCGTTATATAATCTTCATCAAGGTAAACAATTCGATAGTCCGCCTTTACGGGCCACACGAAACGCATTCCCCAGCGAGCGTTTGACGGATCGTCCAGAACAAAGGCTTTCGGGTTGTACTCCTTAAGTTTTCCGTCGAAGCCGCCTTTTCTATAGGTAAAGTTCGTGGCGATCGTTCCATCGTCATTCAAACTGTAGGTCTCGACGGCGTTATGTGCACCTTTCTCGAGGAATGTCGGAATATTTGCGATGACGTACCACGGGCCCATGAAGCGCTCAATATCCACGTGCTCCACTGTCTTCATTTCAGGTCCTTTGACTGCACATCCAAAAAGGATGATGGCGGTAAATACAAGGAATAAAGTTCTCCGCCAAGCACGCATGTCAGGACAACTCATAGCGGATAATTTGTCCGCCCTTGGCAACTGATTTAAGCACCAACCATTCGTCATCTAACGAGTACCAGAGTGAGAAACCTGTACCTCATGACTCAGTACCCTTAACTGCATCCGAAGAGCGTCTCGGGCCGGGAAAGAATGCGTTCGTGCGGTGAATATACTCAGCGTACTTTGGGCGCCGATTGTTTATCGTCCTCTCAAGCATAGCCACTCCGGAAACCTTGAGTAGCAGTAGACTCATCAAGAGCGGCGATGTGATGCTCCACCAGCCGCCGGCTGCAACAGAAAACAGGAAGAAAGACCACCAAATACAGAAATCACCAAAGTAGTTGGGATGACGCGTATACCGCCACAGACCCGTGTCGAGGACTTTACCTACGCTATCTTTACGCGCTTTGAATCGTGAGAGTTGGTAGTCGCCGCCCGCCTCAAAGATAAAACCCACGAACCAAAAAGTCGCGGCAATAAGGTCAATCCAATTCAGTGCAGAGTCCGACGAAATAGCGGGAAGAAGCGGCAGCGCGACCAACCACGCCAGCACACCCTGCAAACCGAACACGATATACAAGCTCTTAATGGCGAAACCGGGCTCGTTGTTGGCACGAATCGACTGGTAACGATGATCTTCTTGTGCACCCCAGTTTCGCGCGGTGATATAGATCGACAATCGCAGTGCCCAGATCGTGACCAACGCCAGAACCATTAAGCCTCTAGCTGATAACGGCTGCGCTTGGATTGCAAAAATTACAGCGGCAATCAGGAAAAAAAGTGACCATAAACTGTCAACGAAGCTGACGTCCTTCTTGATTACACTAAGCAGCCAGCTGGCAGCGCTGACAGCGAGGATAGCAAGCAACGCAATAATATAAGGATGCTGAATCATCGACTGCTCTCCGCAATCCAAACGCGACGTGGCCCCGGCATGCCATCCAGACTCTGCGACAAACGCATAAGCAACGGCATGATTACTGCCCAACCGATCGCAAGCGCAATTAATGCGGCGATCTCGTCAATGAGAATGACGCTGCCGACCGCCTGCCCGCCAAGATAAGAAGCAGGGCCACCAATAAACCCGATCAGGACCGCGAGCCTTGTCTTGCCGCGCAGCCAACGCATGGATACGTTTAAGGTCGTCGCAAACAACATCCACATTGTAATTATCCAGTACGGCGCGAGATAGTCGCTAAAGACTCCGGCCGTGTAGCTAACCCAACCCGAGGCAACGAGAAAACTATCGAAACTTGCCCCAATTAGCGCGCAGCTGAGAACCAGTAGGACTTCCTCAAACGGTCTTCGCGCGGCGCGCAGGTGCAGTGCCAATGCAACCGAGACCGCGATCGGTCCGAGCCATGGCATTTGTGTGGCAGCACCAACAACAGACACTACCCAAGCAATCTTGAAGGCTAACAAATTGGCTAGAAGTAACATGTCAGGTAGTCACTCTGTCGAACAGATAGTGTCCGACATACCACTCGCGACCTTCGTCGTAATCGAACAGCTCAGCACACGCCATGAAGAAAATTCGCCAGCGCTGCCACCACAGTGAAGCATTGGCGTCGCCATAACAGCCAACTAGGACCGACATAATCGCATCTTTACTCTGATCCATGTTGTGCAGCCAAGCGTTGCATGTCTTGGCGTAATGTTGGCCGTTCCAATGCCAGCGTTCCGCGATGCTCAGATTTTCGGCGAAGCGTAATGGCAAATCGGCACTCGGCATGATTCCACCACTAAAAAAGTAACGGCTCATCCAGTCACCCGGCCCCTTGTCGATGTACTCATAGGGCGTCGTGCGGTGACAAAAAACATGCATGAAAAAGTGGCCGTCAGGCAGCAACCAATCATTAATACGCCGAAACAGTTCGCCATAGTTATGCATATGCTCGAACATTTCGATCGAGACTACGCGATCGAATTGTTTGTCAGTTTTGAAGTCGTTCATGTCGCAGACTATGACTTCGATATTTTGAATTGATCGCTCACTTGCTTTTTTTAGAATAAAATCGCGTTGGGAAGCGGAGTTGGAAACTGACGTAACAAATCCGTTGGGGAAATGCTCTGCGATCCAAAGTGACAACGATCCCCAACCGCAACCAAGATCCAGAACCTGCATACCGTCCTCGATGCCTGCTCGTTTCACGCTCAATTCAAGAGCGGCTACTTCGGCCTCCGAAAGGTTGCTGGCATTATCTGGCCAATAGCAGCAGCTGTATTTCAGGTGGTCTCCCATCACATGGGCGAAAAACTCCGCAGGTACTTCGTAGTGCTGTTCATTAGCGATTTCAGACAACAGCGCGATAGGCGACTTGTTCATCATTGCGACAAAACGATTTGTCGCCTTAGCGGCGTACTCGACATCACCCGAATGGATTTCTTTGCGTTTGGTTTCGAGTAGGCGTCGGATTCCGGCACGAATCACGATGTCGGGTACAAGGCCCGATTCAGTCCAGCTGACGGCTTTTGCAGTTATGGCGTTCATGGCGTCCTCGAAAATTCTTCAGGAGGCAATATAGGGGCTGCATTTGCGGCCAACAATGGTATGTAGTGCTTTGTTACATTTGCTTACAAAGTGTCAAAATTCAGTAAACTATAACCACGCCATTACTGGGCTTGAGCCATTTTCGATATGGTCGGTCAACCTTCTCGATCAATCAGAGGTATGCGAATCTCAAAACTCGCGCCTTGATTATCGCTATCGAGCAATATCAGCGAACCACCATGCGCCGTAGCCACCAAGGTAGCTAAATACAAACCAAGGCCAGTACCACCGGACTCACGCGCACGCGATCCATCGCTCCTGTAGAACGGCTCGCCGATATGCTCAGCTTGATTCTGCGACAAACCGGAGCCGTAATCCCTGATTACCATTACCAGGTCCTGGCCTATCGTTGAAATCGTCAGCTCTATCAAACCGTCTTCCGGTTTTGAGTATCGCAACGCGTTACTGATCAGATTCTTCAGGAGCAATGTAATCCGTGCTTCATCGATATAAGCGCAGATCGGTTCAGTTGGCATTGTGACGCTTATGCGGTCAGTCTCTCTGGCAAAAAAATCATCGAGTAGTTCGTTGATTAGATCACTAACAACTACATCCGTTCTAGATAATTGTGCGTGCCGGCTATTAAGTCGCTCAGCTTCGAGCAGCGAAACTACGATCTTCTCCATCTCGACGATTTCAGCTTTCAGACTCTCAACATTTTTCTCATCATCGACAAATTCGAGGGTTAAGCGCATCCTTGAGAGCGGAGTGCGTAATTCGTGGCTGATACCAAGCAAGAGCGCTCGTTTCGCGTCAAGCATTCTCTCTACATCGCCAGCCATCTTATTAATATCCGTTGCCAGATCACCAAGTTGATCGGGACGAGTTTTCAAAATACGAAAATCAAAATTACCCTGGCCGATGTGTTCGGCTCCCCGACCAATCGTTTGGATTGGCCGAAATAACCACGTAATGGCGGCGTAGGCCAGCAGTAAAAAGGACAGGCCCATGCCCAGAATCAACGGTATAAGGGCTGGTCCATTGGGCACGTCCGAAATTCTTGGCGTCGAGACAACGATTTCGTAACCGCCCTGTCGCATACGAAGAAAATCGTGGTCGTCCAAGTTCGAAAAATCAACGCCCTGAAGCTCATCAACCCAAGCGCGGCGATCGTCACTAAACCAGGGACTGGACGCGAATTCGAGTTGCTCTAGTCTTGGAAATGCCGGATCGGATGCCCAATCGATATCCGGACCCAGAATTCGAATGTCCACCGGGACTTTTTTTGTAATAGCTATCGCACGGTCAATGCGCGGTGGAACACCGATATCTTCGCGGACATAACTAACGTGCAACGACAGGTGCCCACTGATCAGTCCACGAATCTCATCACTATTGTAAAAACGCTGTATTGCCTTAAACGTGCCAAATACAAACAATCCGCCCAATACGATGAATATTATCAAAAGGCGAAATGACAGTGAGCGCGAAAGACGGTTAAACATCTGTCAGTGGCGCGCACACAAACGAGTAGCCTCGGCCCCACACCGTCTGAATGAAGCGGGCCGGTTTAATCGAATCGCCGAGCTTCTGGCGCAGGCGGCTCACCATGATGTCAACGGATCTCGTCAGGATCGCTGCATCGATTCCCCGCAGTTCGCTCAAAATATCGTCTCGTGAAAGCTTTCGTCCATGCCTTCGAGCCAGAATCAGCAATAGTTCATACTCCATCGAGGTCAAGTCGATAGAGCTTTCGTCAACACAAACAGTCCGGGATTCAGTATCGATTGACAAGCCCTCAAAGTTCAACTCCCCTGTCATTGAGTCTGTAAGCGCAGCTCGGCGCAGTGTCGCTTGCACCCGCGCGACCAGTTCTCGCGGCTCGAATGGCTTGCCAATATAATCATCAGCTCCCAGCTCCAGGCCCGTCACGCGGTCGATTACATCTCCACGTGCAGTGAGCATGATAATCGGAATATTATTCGTCTTGCGTACCTCGCGGCAGATCTCGAAGCCGTCTTTGCCTGGCAACATGACATCCAGCAATAGCAAATCCGGCTCTTCCCGGAACAGCTTTTTGAATCCATCAACGGAGTTATACGCACAAACAAGATTGATCCCGAAGCGCTTGAAATAAGCCCGCATCAAGTCTGAGTGTTTCCGATCGTCGTCTATTAAGAGAACCTTGACCATGGCGCGATGATAGCGCTTGTCAGGCAGATAATCGCGATGCATCGTCCATTCGATACAAGAAGAGGGCCCCTTCAGGGGCCCTCTTCTTGTTTGGCTGGGGGAGAGGGATTCGAACCCCCGTTGGCGGAGTCAGAGTCCGCAGTCCTACCACTAGACGATCCCCCAATAAAGGATCGCAGTAAGCGCGTTTAGCGTTTCGAGAACTGCGTTGCGCGTCGTGCTTTGCGCAGACCAACTTTCTTACGTTCAACTTCACGTGCGTCGCGAGTTACAAAACCTGCTTTGCGCAAGGAACCACGCAGCGACTCGTCATACTTCATCAGTGCGCGAGTCAGGCCATGGCGAATAGCGCCAGCTTGTCCTGTCGTGCCGCCACCTTTAACAGTAACGTTTACATCAAAAGTTTCGACGTGCTGCGTCAGCTCTAACGGCTGACGAACAATCATCCGTGCCGTCTCGCGACCGAAGAAAACATCCAGCGCACGATTGTTAACCGTGATGTTACCTTTGCCAGGCTTCATGAACACTCGAGCCGTTGACGATTTGCGACGGCCGGTACCGTAATAAGTATCACTCATAATATTGTCTCAATGCTGTAAGGCCAGGCCTTAAGCATTTACTTCCAAAGGAATGGGTTGCTGTGCTGTGTGCGTGTGCTCAGGTCCGGCAAATACTTTCAGTTTCAAAAACATTTGGCGGCCCAAAGGACCTCGCGGCAGCATACCCTTGACCGATTTCTCGATCACACGCTCAGGTGCTTTAACGAGCAGCTTCTCAAGCGAAATAGACTTGAGGTTGCCGATGTAGCCAGTGTGATGATAGTAGATTTTATCTTTCAATTTATTGCCTGTCACGCGAATTTTCTCAGCGTTAACGACAACAATGTAATCACCGGTATCAACATGCGGTGTGTATTCTGGTTTGTGCTTACCGCGTAAACGTCGGGCAATTTCAGTCGACAGGCGACCCAGCGTCTTGCCTGCTGCATCAACCACGAACCAATCGCGGCGAACATCTGCTGTTTTTGCAGAAAAAGTACTCATAATTCTAGTTTCCGTAGGGGAAAGTCTTGCAAAATGTCTGTTCAGGAGGCCCAAATGCGGAAGGCCTTACCCGGTCTGCCCTCCAAGCACGTAAGTTCGTTCGCTGGAGCGGCGAAAGGCGCGAAATAATACTGTAGGCCCAGCCCCAATGCAAACAATCCTGAGATTCATTTTTCTATATACCGATCAATAAGTTAGGAGCGGCATCTGCGCCGAAAAGCGTTCAGAACAAGTACTCGATCGACAAAGCCGTGTAAGTATCGGTTTTTTCGGTCAACAGCGGCACCTCCGAATTGTTCTTAATTGTGTAGGAGGCAACCAATGCGAGATCCCCAACCAGTTTGGCTGAAATCGACGTCACTGACTCCGAATAGGTGTTTGTTTCGCCCACTTCAGTCGTCAGATCTTGCCGAAATGCCGCAGTCTCACTGAATTGCCAACTATAGTAGAAGCCTACGCGCCCGACCGTCTCATCATCTTTGAGGTCCAGTTGCGTTTCGGACTGCCGCGCACCGGCGCCGATCTCCGTATTCAACTTATGTTTGTCGTTCTCTATCAGCCGACGACCGTAGCCAATAGTCTGAGAGAACTGCGTCGCATAGCCGCCGAATCGGTCCTTGCGCCATTGCAGGCGACCGAATAAGAAATCGTGGTCAGTCAGCTTGCGCTCACTCTTCCAGCGAAGTTCGTAGGCTTCGGCCGACGTACTCTCACTTTCCGACGCTTTGATCGCAAATGCCTCAGCCAAATGTGTCAACGTGTCAGCGGTATACCCGAGTTCAAACCCTGTATTCAGGGTCGTATTCTCAGTATTGCCTGATGTCGCCAGGTAGCCAAGCGAGGTCTTACCTGCCCATGGGCCCGTCTCTTCTTCAGCATCTTGCGCAAGAGTTAATAGTGGCAACATTAGCGACACAGCAAAAAATGATATCGATATAAAACGAATACTCATTCGCGACCTCCTTAGTCTGAATCTTAACTCCGCGAAAATTGGCCGCGGAGTATACCGCCGGACGACCGCATAGCGCTATACTGCTGAAATGCAACCACGTCTATTTTCCCAACTGGATAAATTACTGATCAGCGCCAACAACGCACTGCGAACCGTCGCAGCACCGGCTGGGCGACCATCGCGAAAAAATCCGGCAGAAAATATGATTGATGCCGAGATGGACGCGAAGCAAAAAGCGCATGCGGCAGGTCTCATGCGAGTCAACCACGCGGGAGAAGTTGCCGCCCAGGCCCTTTATCAAGGACACGCGAGCGTTGCGCGTGACAAGAATATCGAGGCACAAATGAAACATGCGGCTGACGAAGAGTTCGATCATCTCGCTTGGTGCGAGCAGCGTATTCACGAACTCGGTTACGAGACGAGTCGATTGAGTCCGATTTGGTATGGCGGCGCATTTGCTATCGGCGCAGTGAGTGGCGCACTTGGAGATAAGTGGGGTCTCGGCTTCATAGCTGAGACGGAGAAGCAAGTTTGCTCGCATCTCGACAGTCACCTCCATCAACTGCCCGAAACGGACGCTAAGAGCCGGGCGATCGTTACGCAAATGCGTGATGAGGAAGAAGAACATAGAGAGAACGCGGTCGACGCAGGCGCGGCAGAGCTGCCACGCCCTTTGGCTCGACTGATGCGCGCGACGGCCAGAGTTATGACAAAAACAGCGTATTGGGTTTAGTCACGGCCTATTCGACGAAAAATATATAAAAAACAAGGATTTAGATGGATCTCTAGCACCTTCTGTAGTATCGGAGCCACCCCAATTAGCAGGCGCTATCTATTTCAGCTCTCATAGAAGTAATCGTTGAGGCATAGTCATCCGACCCAAAAATCGCCGACCCAGCTACAAATGTATCGGCGCCCGCTGCTGCGATTTCGCCAATATTATCGACCTTCACGCCACCGTCTATTTCCAGACGAATTTCCCTGCCGCTCGCCTCAATCATTTCTCTTGCCTGACGAAGTTTGGCTAGTGATAACGGAATGAAACTTTGACCACCAAAGCCCGGATTTACTGACATTAGAAGAATCATGTCCACTTTATCGATAACATGATTTAGCAAATCCAGAGGAGTTGTCGGGCTAAAGGCCAAACCGGATTTGCAGCCTTTTTCACGAATGAGTTCGAGTGAGCGGTCAACATGACGGCTAGCCTCTGGGTGAAAGGTAATATAACTCGCACCCGCTTTTACGAAGTCCGGAATGATTGCGTCCACCGGTTCGACCATCAGGTGAACATCGATGGGCGCTTCGATACCGTATGTCCTGAGCGCGTCGCAGATCATTGGACCGATGGTGAGATTCGGGACAAAGTGATTGTCCATTACATCAAAGTGGACAATGTCAGCACCGGCATCGAGTACGTCTTTAACATCGTCACCAAGACGTGCGAAATCGGCAGAAAGAATTGATGGCGCAATTAATGGCGTCAAAGATCGCTCCTCTTTTTCTGAACTGTACATCAGGGTCAATCCAACCGGCAACTTAACGTATCGATCGGCGGGCTTTCAGTAATTCATAGGCGCCGCGCACCTCTCGTGTGCGGCGCTCTGCTTCCGAAATCACCTCTTTACCGGGGTTGCTTGGCGATATTTTATCGGGATGGGTTTTATTCATAAGACGACGATACGCCTTCTTCACTTCGTCGTTGGTCGCTTCCACTGATACGCCGAGCGTCTCATAGGCACCGCGGACCCTCACTGCATCCACATCGCCCGCTGGAGAGCGCTTGAATCCTTTCTGAGCGCGTATCATGGCTTCGAGCTGCGCCAAGTCAACTCGTCTGATTTCAAGCTCAGTACATATTTTCCAGATTAGTCCACGCTCTTCTTTCTTGAGGTTGCGCTTCGCCAACACCACTTCCAGAAGCAGTCGCACAAACGTCAGTCGATTCTGAGGGCTACGCGCACTAACGCGGCGCAGCTCGCGAATTTCATTAATGAGTGGGTATCCAGGTTCTTTGCCCTCATCGAACCAATCAATCGCATGACGAACTTGCGACGGATTCAAGCTCAGGCGGTGCATAACCATGCGAGCAGATCGAATTTCGTCCTCACTAACACGGCCGTCGATCTTCGCCAAATGCCCCATCACCTCGAACAGCGTGCGGATAAAGCCTTCTGAGACACGCGGAATATTCGCACCTTGCTTCTCAAACAAGTGGTATCGGTCAGCGAAGCCGCGGTCGAACTGATGTCCGAGAACGAGTCCGGCCAGCACAGCCCAAGGGTTGCGCATCGCGAGACCGGCTAGAATGCCGATGATCTTGCCCCAGTACAATCGAGATTCCAGCCGTTGGGCGATAAAAAGATACGCAATCCTAACGTGTGTCAGCGGGCATTCCTATTGTGGAGGCTTGCCTGTCCCGGCCGGAACGGCGATCATCGCAGAATGAGCAGCAGCAACGCCCTATTTGAAACTTCCATTCCGAGTTTAGAGATGATCGCGCGTGGCAAGGTCAGGGACATTTATAGTGTCGATGATGATCATTTGTTGATCGTCACATCTGATCGCCTGTCCGCCTATGACGTCGTTTTGCCTGACCCAATTCCCGGCAAGGGCGAGGTGCTTACGAAGATTTCACTTTTCTGGTTCGATTTGATGGCCGACATCATCGACAATCAGTTGACTGAACTTCGGATAGAAGACGTCGTCGATGACGCTGATATTTGCGATGCACTTCGAGATCAAGCTCTGGTAGTCAAACGCTTGAGGCCACTACCGATTGAGGCGGTTGTCCGCGGTTACCTGATCGGGTCCGGTTGGAGAGATTATCTCGATACCGGTCAAATCTGCGGCATCGCTTTGCCTGCCGAGATGCAGCAAGCCGAGAAGTTACCGACAACTTTGTTCACCCCAGCCAGTAAGGCCGAGTCTGGCGATCACGACGAAAACATCAGCTTTGAGCAGGTTATCGAGCTCATCGGCGATGAACTCGCGACTCGCGTCCGCGATGTCTCAATTCAAATTTACGAGCGTGCTGCCGCTTTCGCTTTGAAACGCGGGATTATCATTGCTGATACGAAGTTCGAGTTTGGGTTGGATGACGACGGCCGACTGCACATTATCGATGAAGTGCTAACGCCGGATTCATCCCGTTTCTGGCCAATCGATAAATACGAAATTGGAACGAGTCCGCCGAGCTTCGACAAACAGTTCGTTCGCGACTATCTCGATACACTCGATTGGGACAAGACCGCGCCAGGGCCGAAGCTGCCACCTGAGCTTCTCGAGCAAACAGCTACCAAGTACAGAGAAGCGCTCACACGAATGACAGCTGACTAGCCCCCCACTTCGGCGATGGACAGTCGTCGTTTTTCAAACCCAGCTCCCAATGTGTGACCCGCAAATCGTTGTATTAAGGGTTGACTCTGAATGATCGATCTCTCGTCGAGCCATTGGATAAGTCTGAGAAATTGATGCGCCTTACGCGCCGGCTATCGTCATATCCTCGATGAGCAAAGAGCCGCATCGCATTCCGCTGCGCAAATCCTGATCATTACCTATCGCAATGATACGTTGATAGAGGTCTAGTAGGTTTCCAGCAATCGTGACTTCATGCACTGGAAATTGAATTTCCCCATTCTCCACCCAATGGCCAACGGCACCGCGCGAGTAGTCACCAGTAACACCGTTTACGCCCTGACCAATCAATTCCTCAACCACCAGACCCGTGCCCATTTCCCTGATCAGCGTGTCCTTATTAGTATCGCTGCCGGGTATCAGAAGATTCTGTGTTCCGCCTGAATTCGCTGTCGTTCTCAGGCCCAGACGTCGTGCCGAGTAGCTACTGAGAATGTAGCCATTCAAACAGCCATCGATAATGATATCCCGATCGTAGGTAGCAACTCCCTCACCATCATACGCACGACTCGACATGCCCCGTGCAATATGCGGCCGCTCCTGGACCTGCATGAAGTCAGGGAATATTTTTTGACCAATGGCATCGAGCAAGAATGAGGATCGACGGTACTGCGCGCCACCGGTGATAGCGCCCATCGCGTGTCCTATGAATCCACGTGCGAGGTCTGGGATATAAAGAACCGGCGCGTTCGTCGTCTTTATCTTGCGAGCTCCAAGTCGCGCAACAGTCTTGCGACCAGCCTCCACGCCTACAGACTCAACTTCGTCCAACTCACTGGGAACGCGAGAAGAGGTGTAGTGGTAGTCGCGCTGCATCGCACCATTTTCTTCCGCCAAGACGACACAAGTCACGCTATGACTCGTTCGCGAGTCGCTACCGATGAAGCCGTGGCTATTGCCGTAAGCCTGGGTTCCTCGATTTGTACCAATTGTCACTCCCTCAGAATTACTGATGCGCTTGTCATATGCCATTGCCGCGCTTTCACATTCGATCGCCATCGCGATGGCCTGCTCAGCGTCGATATCCCAAGGGTGATCTAGATCGAGATCGAACATATCCGTCGCCATCAATTCTGCATCCGCAAGACCGGAATGTGGATCTTGTGCTGTAAAGTTAGCAAACGAATATGCTTTGCCAACGGCCTCGCGAATCGCCGCTGGTGAAATATCGGAGGTACTCGCGTTGCCTTTACAAGAATCTTTGTACACGGTAATACCGATGCCACGGTCGTTCGTGAATTCTAGATTCTCAACGTCACCCAGACGCGCCGTTGCCGATAGGCCAGTATCCTGACTTGCCGCGACTTCAGCCTGATCGGCCCCCAGACTCCTAGCTTCATCCAATGCCAGAGCGACGAGGTTCTCAAGTTCCTGCCTGCCCAGCGATTCGCGTTTCGATATTTCAGCCATAGTTGGAACAATCCTTGCGCGTGTTAAACTCCCGCCGTTAATCGGTGGAGTGATCGCGAGGAGTACTGTAACCAGTGGATGAATTAAAGCCCAGCAAAAGCGCAAGAAAACGCGAGCACATCGCACTGCAGAAACTGGGTGAGGAACTCATTACTCTGAAACGATCAGATATCGACAGCCTGCCGCTGGAAGACAATCTTCGTGATGCCATTCTGGAGGCGCAGAAAATCAAATCGCACGGCGCATTGCGCCGGCAGAAACAATACATCGGCAAGCTAATGCGATACATCGATCCGGAACCACTCCGTAGCGAAATCGAAAAGCTCCGTCGTTAACTATAGTGGTAGTATTTCTCGATGAAAATTGATGTCGGCATAATTATGGGCTCCCGATCTGATTGGGATACGATGCAGCACACAACCGAAACACTTGATGCGCTGGGAGTGAGTTACGAAGTCAAAGTCGTCTCTGCACACCGAACGCCCGACCTCTTATTTGAATACGCCGGATCGGCTATTGAACGAGGCTTGCAGGTAATTATTGCGGGAGCCGGCGGAGCGGCGCATTTACCCGGCATGGCAGCGTCAAAGACTCGCATACCGGTCCTCGGCGTACCTGTGCAATCAAAAGCTCTCAATGGCATGGACTCCTTGCTGTCGATAGCGCAGATGCCCGCGGGCATTCCCGTCGGTTGTATGGCGATAGGGCGCGCCGGCGCAGTGAATGCCGCCCTGCTCGCGGCAGCTATCCTCGCGAATCACGACAAAGCAATTGCTACGTCACTGGATACATTCCGCGAGAACCAGACCAACAAGGTTCTGGGCGACAGCGACCCTACAAGCTAACGTCATGCGAATCGGCATAATCGGCGCCGGGCAACTTGGCCAGATGCTTGGCTTCGCCGCCAATGAGCTCGGCATTGAGTGTCAATTTATTGATCCGTCACAAGATCCACCCGCAGCCAGATGCGGCAAAGTTATTCAAAGCGCATTTGATGACCCGGTCGCTTTGGTAGCACTCGCCGATACTTGCGACGTTATCACCTATGAATTCGAGAATGTCCCGGTCGCCGTGCTACACAGTATCGAGGGGATTGCGCCAGTTTACCCACCAGCGGATGCACTAAGACATTCGCAAGACCGTCTTGACGAGAAGCGGCTGTTCGCCGCGCTCGATATTCCGTTGCCTAATTATTATGCAATCGAAAGTCGCGATGACATGGATAATGCCGCTAGCTCACTGGGTACGCCGATGATCATCAAGACCCGCCGCTTTGGCTATGACGGTAAAGGACAGTTCATCATCAAGAAGGCCACCAATCTCGATGCCGCTTGGGAGGAATTAGGCGGCCAGCCTCTGATCGCCGAACAATTTGTGACTTTTGACTACGAAGTGTCTTGCATAGGCGTGCGTGGCATAGGCGGAGAAATTGCTATATACCCGCTTAGCCGCAACGTTCACGTTGACGGTATATTGCGAACATCCCGATCGCCGGTGAACAACCCGAAGCTGGCCGACAAGGCATCCGAGTACGTTCATCAGTTGCTCGACCATCTGAATTATGTCGGCGTTCTCGCGTTGGAGCTCTTCGTAACAGGCGATACATTGCTCGCCAATGAGTTTGCGCCGCGCGTGCACAACTCCGGTCATTGGAGTATCGAGGGAACAGAAACTAGTCAGTTCGAGAACCATATACGCGCTATAGCTGGCCTACCGCTGGGCTCGACGGCCAGTACAGGCTGTGCCGGCATGGTCAACCTGATAGAACAAATCACTGGCGCTACACGAAAGCTTGAAGTTGGCCAATTGCACGATTATGGAAAGGCCCCGCGACCAGGCCGCAAGCTCGGTCACGTGACCGTTGTCGCCGACACGCCGGAGCAACGTGATGTACTGGTCGAAATTATTAACAAGAGTGTGATCAAGGCCTCCTGATCTATTGAGAGCTCGGCATAGCCCAACGACAGGACTCCGCAGTAGACGAAGCAACAGTACTCAGTAGTCCTGTCGTTGGGCTGCGCGTCGGCCGGTGACCCGATGATCACGCCGCTTCAATAGAACAACCATTCCCGCAACCAGACACACGAGGCCCACAACGAAACAAATCGTCGGCCAGTGCCAGTGATTGACATACATTGAAGCGCCCAGACAAAGTGCTCCTATCATCAGATAGAAGTAGGGCAAGCTTTCATAAATTGGTTTCGAGACCCACATGATGCTGAAGTAATCTCCCCCGGGGCCGATGCATTCTCCATAGCGGGGAGTCAATGTCCAGCGGGAATCACGTTTTCTATCGGGATTCCTTATTCCCGAAGAATCTAATAATTCGCGAAATTATTAATTCTGATAGGTCATCAACAGATAGGTAAAAATCGACTTATGTAAAAATTTTTTCGCCTAACCCGTACCGCCAACCGTAATCTCATCGATCTTGAGTGTCGGCTGACCAACCCCAACTGGTACCGATTGTCCCTCTTTTCCGCAGGTTCCGACGCCCGAGTCGAATTCGAGGTCATTACCAACCATGGATATTTTGTTGAGGGCCTCGGGTCCGTCGCCGATCAGCATGGCGCCCTTGATCGGCCGTGTAACTTTGCCTTTCTCGATCAGATACGCCTCGCTCGCCGAAAATACGAATTTCCCCGAGGTGATATCGACCTGACCGCCACCAAAATTGGGTGCATAAATGCCCTTATCGACCGAGGCGATGATCTCTTCCGGATCGTGTGGACCGGCCAACATGTAAGTATTGGTCATTCGCGGCATCGGTATGTGGGCGAAAGATTCGCGGCGGCCGTTGCCCGTCGATTCGACACCCATCAGACGCGCGTTTAGCTTGTCCTGCATATAGCCTTTCAAGACGCCATCTTCGACCAACACTGAGTACTTGCCGGGTGTTCCTTCGTCGTCAACCGTGAGTGATCCGCGACGATCTGCAAGCGTTCCGTCATCTACGATTGTGCACAGCGGCGAGGCAACCTTCTGTCCGAGCTTGCCACTGAACGCTGACGTACCTTTACGATTGAAATCACCTTCGAGCCCATGACCAACTGCTTCATGCAGCAGTATTCCCGGCCACCCCGGGCCCAAAACGATCGGCATCGAACCCGCTGGTGCCGCTTCGGCTTCAAATTGCACCAGCGCTTGTCGAACAGCTTCCCGAGCGTAGTCCATCGAAATGTCGCCATCCAGAAAATAGTTAAGAGTCGTTCGCGCGCCACCGCCTGCATAGCCCTGCTCACGGCGACCGTCCTGCTCTAGGATCACGCTGACATTCAAGCGGATCAGTGGGCGAATATCTGCCGCCATCGTGCCGTCCGATGCAGCTACTAGAATTAGATCCTGACTGCTTGCAAGGCTGACAATGACCTGCTCCACACGTTTGTCGAGATCGCGAGTTGCTGTATCAATGTCACTCAGCAGCTTTGTTTTTTGTGTGTCGTCAATGCTGGTCGTCGGGTCGTCGGCCGAATATAACGCTGTGAGGTTGGTTCGATTCCACGCTTGTACCGATTTATCCTGTCCCTGACGTGCGATGGCGCGGGCTGCGCCTGCCGCTTGCTGAAGTGCTGGCATTAGCAGTTCATCCGAGTAGGCGAATCCGGTCTTCTCGTCGCTTACAGCACGCACTCCAACGCCTTGATCGATATTAAAGCAGCCCTCGCGGATGATGCCATCCTCGAGCGTCCAGCTTTCATGGCGACTCACCTGAAAGTACAGATCGGCATAATCAACGCCGCCCTTCATGATGCCGCCGAGTGTCGTATTGAGGCTCTTTTCGTCGAGACCCGCTGGTTCCAATATGCGCGACATCATCGAGTCGATTGAATTACCGTTCTTATCCAAATGTGTATTCCGAGTATTTATAAACGGCGGTTTGCAAGCGCTGGAAACTCACTGCGCAATTGCGTAGGAAGCAACGGGTCAATATCCGCAGCAATAAAGCAATTTCCATCGTCCGCTTCGGCCAAAATTCGGCCCCAAGGATCGATGATCAGTGAGTGCCCATACGTCGATCGACCGTCAGGGTGTTCGCCATACTGCCCGGCTGCGACCACATACGCCAGATTTTCAATTGCGCGGGCGCGAAGCAACGTGTGCCAATGCGCCTCGCCTGTCGTGCTGGTGAATGCTGCTGGCACCGTAAACATGTTCGCGCCGGCGTCGACAAGCTGCCGAAACAACTCCGGAAACCTAAGATCGTAGCAGATGGTCAAACCAACCCTGCCACACGGAGTCATCACAGAGATGACATCATCTCCTGGGTACATTGACCGCGACTCCCGATACGACTCCTGCTTGTCGACTAGATCAACATCGAATAAATGGATTTTTCGATAGACCGCCTGCTCAACGCCATTAGCATCATAAACAGGACACGCGCCGTAAACGCGATTAGCGCCGATCTCTGGCGAATTGAGCGGCATGCTGCCCGCGATAAGCCAAAGCCCATGCCTACGTGACACATCCGATAGAAACGCTTGAATGGGACCCTCTCCGGGCGCCTCAGAGGCTCTTGCCTTATCCCTGCCGCATACTGGCATCAACGCGAAGTTTTCAGGCAGGACTGCCATCTCGCAGCCATCTTTGGCGGCCTCTCCCAGCAGTTCGTCCGCGACCTTTAGGTTCGCGGGCACGTCCGCGCCACTGTTCATCTGAATTGCCGCAACACGCATTGGTTTATCTTAATTCTTCGCCTGATAAGCATTCTGCCAATTCACCGCTGGCAATAAATGCCGCCGAGTTGGTCGACTCTACAGACGGCTCATCCCATGAGCCATCAATCGCATAATAAACCTCCCCAACTTCCTGTAGCGGTTTTTTGAATATTTGCGAAAAAATTAGCAATGCGGCCATAACCTGCGGACCAGCGACCACGGCACCAACGATTGGTAAAGTATTTCCTACATTTGCGGAAACTATCGCGGTTTGCTCATAGGTACGATTGGCAATGTCGGCCGCGCCCACGATACCAATATCGGCCGCAGGCCCATCGAGCGATAAGTCACAGGTATAGGTGATGCCATCTTCAATTATGAATGTTCCAGCGATTTCATCGAAACCGAAACCTTTGCTAAAAACATCCCGAAAATCGAGCGATAAGCGACGTGGCAGCGCAACGATACTCATGAGTCCGAACACACGCCCAGCACCCGGTTCAATTTCTTTCAGCTGACCATTACCCAGCCGGACCTGAACCTCACCATCAAGCACCTCGAAAAAATCAGGCCGAGGGCTACCCGACCAATCCAGTTCAAAACTCATAGACATTTTTTTGCTATCGATTCCGGGTGTGTAGCTCAGTCTGGACATCGTTTGTTCAACATCGGTGCTTGTCAGGATCGCGCTGACAAAACTGTGACTTCCCAGTGGATCGGCATCATCAGTAAGCCAGCGACCGGTGCCGTCGATTTTAAAACTCGCATCGCTGGTGGAAATCTTGGTTGCTATAAGACCCTGCTCGGTTTTCTCGAGCGTTGCCTCCACAGCACCAAGGTAACGGTCGCCGAAGGCAAACTCAGCGGCTGTCAGTTGAATCGCTGGCAACTTGCGAGGATCAAGTTCCCATGCCAACTCGGTTTGTGTCTCGTCACCCGGCAGCCGGAGTTTCTCCATATCGAAGACCATCTTGCGGTCGCCATTAAAGTCGTACGGCACGAACACCGAACCAACGACGTCTTCTCCATCAAGTTGCACTAGCCAGTCTGCCGCACTTCGATCAACTCGAACGCGATGTCCTTTTAAGTGCTGGCCGATGAGATACAGGTTATCAACTGTTAGGTCGATGGAGTGAATTAGTTCCGCAGCGCTGGTTTTCTTCTCACCGCTACGCGAAAGACTCAACCAGTCCTGTAATCGCACCTCACTTGTCGAACCGCGAATGTGCAGACCTCGCGTATCGGCCGCCTGCACGGCGGCGCCGCCCATCGTGATGACACCGCGGTCGAGGTCCCAACTGCCCTCAGGTTTATTAAACGCCAATTGCCAAGCGATGTGATTCTCAGCAAAGAAAGCGCTCTCAATAAATTCTCCGCCTGGCATGAAACGAATATCACCTGATATTTGCAATGAGGAATCAGCTGGCTTTCCGATCGGCACCGGCAAGAGTAATTCGAGTCCATTGAGGTCGCTTTCGATCTGCACGGTCAGTGGTGATTTAGTCTCCATCTTGCCACTGGGAAATAGAATGCGTGCCTGGTACACAGCGGCACCCTTAATGAGCCCGTCCATCGGCACACCCAGCTCGTTGACAATACCATCCGCAGTCGCTGTGCCAAGCGCGGTTGCGATCACGCTGAATTGTGGATCCTTGGAGCGTTGCATTGAAATGCTAATGCCTTCGCCCAGAAATGTTCCAGCGAGCCCCTTACTCTCGATTCGATCTCGCTCAATTGTCACTTCACCGATCAGATCCGTGATCGGTGAATTAAGACCTGCTACCGCCAACGTTCCATTATTACTTCGCACCCGCACCTGAAACTCGAACTCTTGAATACGCTCTCTTTTAAGTGGCACCATCAGATCGAGGGCGAAAGACGCTTCCCCATCAACGGTAATGCGATCCAATTGCCCGCCAAATACATTTTTGATGGGGCTTTGCATCGAAAATTCGCGAATCGATTCCAGCGATCCTGTTGAGAAAGACTCGATATTTAGTACGGGGTCTCTGAGGTCTGGAATATTCACCTTGGCGTTGATGGCAGAAATACCGGCATTTATCGACTGATTTTCAGTCGAATAGAGCCGAGCATTATCGAGTATCACTTCAGTGTCCAACCCTTCTGCTGCTGGCCACAGCTTGTGATATTTGAAAGTCATGTTGCGAACCGAGGCCTTCATCAATAGGCGCCCTTCCCCACCGTCGAACGGAAACTTGTCGAGCGGTCCATGGAGAGTGGTTGTACCGTGGGTTATCGATCCGCTGACCAATGCCATTTGAAACCATTCATACAAAATCGGCTTTAGTGCTTTTTCTGGAATGTAGCGTTTCGCCTCTTCGATATTTGAAATGCTCCAAGTACTGGCAAGATCGATTTCAGGTGATAGTCCGTCTTTGTAAAGAACCAGCTGAACGTTGCTTTGACTGTTGATGATCTCACTACTTATGACGATGCTGTCAGAGAGGATGGTCGTTCGGTTATTGTTGTTCTTCCAAATGACAGTTCCATCTGCTTGATCAACCGCGATGACTTGGGGTAGATACTCAGGTACGTGAATCTCAAGCTCAGTGGATTCGATCTCGAGACGGCCGCCGGTGTGATTAGCCCTCACCAGTCCGGAGAACCCGCGGACACCGGGGCGCGACGAAGCGCCGGCGATGCCTACTCGATCCAGCTCCACAGAAACATTGAATCGTGGCGCATCACTATCAATCTCAGAGACCGTCGCAACTAGGTTTCGTACAACCCCGGACGGTTGAAAATCAAGCAATAAGCCTTTTAGCTCTTCGCTGAGCCAGGGCCTCATTATCCGCAGATCATCCAAATTCAGATGGGAAGCTCTGGCATCCAACATCACAATAGTGCCGGCGTCATCCACACTGGCCTCGACTTGAAGCGATGATTCTGGCCAATCGTGACCCTCAACCGAGAGTCGAAATTCATTTGCAGCGATCAGCCAATCGAAGTCCGATACATCAACCTCGATCCGGCCACTGATATCGAATAATTCGTCGGCTGCAAGAGCAACGTCAACGAAATCAAGTTCTGCTGTGAAATTGGATACCCGCCCATTGCTAACTGCGAGCGCCAACTCCATATCGCCAATGCCAGATTGAAATTGGCGGCTGCCATCCGTCAGACTCGACCAGCCGAGCAGGCTCACATCATCAGCATCGACGGTGATATCCCAGTTTCGCTCCTCTTCGCTTCCAAGGCTTAGTTGGCTGGCTGACACACTTAATTGTCGGCCCAGATTGTCGGGCAAGCGAATATCCATATCAGCAGCAATACGTTTATCGTCGATGCTGACTCGCATACTTGGGACGTTGAAGAAATGTGGACGGTCATCGCCGGGTTGCAAGAAGCGCAATTCGATGTCCTCGCCGATTATTTCGATACTCGTTGGCGTTGCCTGGCTTCCAAGTTCGGAGCCGAAAAGCTCGTCCAGCGAAAAGCCTTGAATTCGAAAACTCCCATCGTCCTGCTGGCGCACATCAATACTCGCCTTAAGAATGATAAGCCGATCGACGACAAATGCTTGTTCAAACATCAAACGCAGCAATCCGACACCGACCCGCACTTCTTCAGCAGCGATGATGCGATTGCCACTGCCGGGATGAATTAATTCTGCGTCGTAGAACTCTAGCTCTGGCCCACTGAGTCCCCAGCGCGCGTCCATTCCAGAAAATTCGACCTGCATTCCGATCGCGGCGCTTGCCTGAGTCTTAATCTCATCCTGGTATTGCGGCACTTGCGGTAGGAATAGCCGGAACAATCCCACCACTATCGCCAACAGGATAACGACCGTCGCTGCGGTATAGGCGAGGAATTTCATCAGCCGGCGGAAAACGTTTTTCATTAAGTCACGAACCTGAGCATCACATCAGAACCACGTCAAACTGATCCTTAAGATACAGCGACTCGGTTTGCAAGCGGATCGACTTACCTGTTTGTTCCTCGAGTTCTGCCAGACTCGGCGCCTGCTCGTCGAGCAGCCGCTCAATCACGTCCTGATGGGCGAGTATCAATACTTCTTCAAACTCAAACTGCCGAGACCGTCTAATGATTTCGCGAAAAACCTCAAAATACACGGTCTCGGCCGTCATGACAAAACCGCGGCCATTACAACCCGTACAGTCTTCGCTCAGAACGTGCTGCAGGCTTTCCCGCGTTCGTTTGCGGGTCATTTCGACAAGTCCCAGTGGCGATATGGGCGTTATCTGGTGGCGAACATGATCTCGTGAAAGAGAGTTTTCGAGCACCTGCAGTACACTGCTGCGGTGCTCCTGTTCTCCCATATCGATGAAGTCAATGATGATGATGCCACCCAAATTACGTAGCCGAAGCTGACGGGCGATAGCAACTGCAGCCTCGAGATTGGTCCGATAAATTGTTTCTTCAAGATTGCGATGGCCTACGTACCCTCCCGTGTTCACATCGACAGTCGTCATCGCTTCAGTTTGATCAAATACTATGTAGCCACCTGATTCTAAAGAGATATTTCGATCCATCGATTTCTTGATTTCGTCTTCTACTCCATACAGATCAAAAATAGGCTGGCGTCTTTTGTAATGTTCCAGCATCAGCTCAGCGTCCGGAAGATAGGTGCTCGCGAATTCCAGCATCGTAGTAAAATCTGCCTTCGAATCAACCAGTATCCGCTCTACATCCGTTGAGACCATGTCGCGCAATACCCGTAAGGGTAGCGACAAGTCTTCATGAACCATCGTTTTTACATTAGCCAGCCTGTATCGCAGCTGAACGACATCCCATAACTTAAGTGTGTAACGCAAATCGGCCATGATGGCTTCCGGCGCGGCGCCCTCTGCGACAGTTCGCACGATAGCGCCACATTCCAGCCCCTGCTCTTTGAGCAGAACCTCAACCATGTCGCGCAAGCGTTCTCTTTCGTCGTCGTCTTCGATGCGTGCCGAGATGCCCACAGAATCACTGTGCGGCAACAGCACTAGGTAGTGGGACGGTAACGTGATGGACGTCGTCAGGCGTGCGCCCTTATTGCCGAGCGGGTCCTTGGCGACCTGAACCATGATGCCATCACCTTCGCGAACCAGATCCTTGATATTCGGTACGTCGCCGTTATTTTCGACGGCGTCCGGTGTTGCGATGTCCGAGGCATGTAGGAACGCGGTTCTTTCCAGCCCAATATCGATAAATGCTGCCTGCATGCCCGGCAAAACTCTCGAGACCCTGCCCTTGTAAATATTGCTGACTATTCCACGCCGTGCCGCCCGCTCAATATAGACTTCCTGCAATACGCCGTTCTCAAGCAGGGCAGCGCGCACTTCGGTCGAAGTCACGTTTACAAGAATTTCTTCTTTTGCTAATTCTTTCGTCATCTCTTTTTTTCAAATACGTCGATCCCGGCCGACGCTAATAATTCTATGGTCTCGAATACCGGCAGTCCCATGACGCCCGAATAGCTGCCGCTTATGGCTTTCACGAACATGCCGCCGAGGCCCTGAATACCATACGAACCAGCTTTGTCAGCGGGTTCCCCACTTTGCCAGTAACGCAGCGCCTCGCCCTGACCAATTTCGCGAAACTGAACATCCGTGCTGGACAGCACACTCCGGGTTCCGTTGGGCGTTTTCAGTGCAACGCCAGTCAGTACAGTATGCTTACATCCTGACAGTGAAAGTAGCATGTTGACTGCGTCCTCGGCGTCCCGAGGTTTTCCGAACACACGATCCCCAAGCACTACAACGGTATCCGCGCCTAAAACGCAACTGCCACAATTCAGCGCCTCGGCTTTAGCGATTGCCAACCTCAGCACCAGATCCGAGGGTAATTCACCGTCAAGTGGACGTTCGTCGGTTTCTACCTCGACAACATCGAACCGAAAACCCAGCGATGCCAGAATTTCCCGACGTCGCGGGGACGTTGAAGCCAGTTGCAGCACGGGAGCCATCAATTTACTCACGATGATACGGGTGGCCGGTTTGCAGCGACCAGGCTCGATAGAGTTGCTCTGCCAGTAGCACTCTGGCCATGCCGTGCGGCAAGGTGAGCTCTGACAACGACCAAAGCATGTCAGCCCGCTGCCGGACCGCATCAGACACTCCGTCAGGACCGCCGATAATAAGACACAAATCCCGACCATCGGATTGCCAGTCTGCGAGCTTCGATGCCAATGATTTACTGGTCAGCTGTTTGCCGCGCTCGTCCAGCAACACCGTTTGCTCAGTCGAGGCAAGTTTCGCGAGAATGAGTTCGCCTTCAACTTTCATTGCCTGATGTGACTTGTCGTTCTTGTTGCGCCTAATTGTCGGAATCGCGTCGAGACGGAATTTCCATTCACGAGGATAGCGAGCGGTGTAGATGCCAAAGGCGTCGTCCACCCACGAGGGTTGGCGATCACCAACAACTAGAAGACGAATATGCACGAGTTAGCCGTCGGTTGACGTCGCGCCTCCGGCAGGTCTGATTGACCAGAGTTTCTCCAAATTGTAGAACTCTCGTATCTTGGGCAGCATGACGTGGACCAGCGCATCCTGAAGGTCAAGTAATACCCACTCGCCACCGCTCTCGCCCTCAATCCCAGAGGGCCGGTGACTCGCCGCCTTGGCTCGATCTGAAACATTCTCAATAAGCGCCTGTACGTGCCGGCTCGAAGTGCCACTTGCCACAATCATCCAATCAGTAACCGTCGTCATATCGCTGACGTCGAGCTTGATGATATCCAGCCCTTTTATTTCCTCCAGCGCTTCTACAACAAGGTCACTCAATTCTTCGCTATTCATTCGTTTCACTCATATATAAATTTGTCTGTTTAATGACATCTCTCACAGCATCCGGCATTAAGAACCGTGGATCCCGACCGGCGGCCACCAGATCCCGTATCTCGGTTGACGCGATCTCCAGTTGAGTCACCGCGTGGATATGAATGCGCCCGTGCGTTACCTCATGCAAGTCATTTACTCGATGCGTCCCATTCTCAGCAATCAAGTTACCCAATGCACCAATATCCGGTGCCCTCCAACCAGGTCGATGGGCGATGACTATATGGGCGAAATTCAGAATTTCATCCCAGCGATGCCATTTGGGTAGTTCAAGGAATGCATCCATTCCCACTATCAGACCCAATGAGCGCTCTGGAAATTCTTCGCGCAGGCCCGTTAATGTGTCAATCGAGTAAGACGGCCCCTCGCGACGCAATTCGCGATCATCACTTAAGAAGCCCTCTTGTCCTTTAATAGCAGCATCGACCATGCGATATCTGAGCTCGGCGTCGGCATATGTGATGCCGCGGTGCGGTGGATTGCCGCACGGAATAAACCGGACTTCATCAAAACGCAGTGCCTTCAGCATCTCGAATGCTGTTCTCAGGTGACCGTAGTGAATGGGGTCGAACGTGCCACCGAATATGCCGATTGGGCGGGCGGAATTCACTGTGACAGACTTACGACGACATCGGTCGCCATCTGCCAGGGATTTCCGGCACGCTGTCCTTTGGCCGCCGCGTCCGCACGCCCGGTTGCTTTGAGCATCTTGTGAAAGTCACCGTGCTGGTGCCGACTGATGCAACTGCGCACCAAGCCTTGCCGATTTCGCCAGACACCTGACTTTTGCATCGCCCCACCAAGGTCGCCGCCCTGCCTAATAACGTCATCCAGCGTCGCCAACGTTCGCAGTTCACGAGTCAGCGCCCACATAACGATGACGGGTTCTATACCTTCTCTGCGCAGCCCACCAAGAATCTTTACAGAGCGACTGGCATCGCCCTCAAGCGCAGCATCAGTCAATTTATAAACGTCGTAACGGCTGCTGTTAGCAACGGCTTCATTTACAGCTTCTGCACTCACCTTTCCTTCACCGAGCATCAGGCGCAGCTTTTCAATTTCTTGCTGTGCGGCAAGTAGATTTCCCTCCACCCGATCGGCGATCAGCGTCACTGCATCTCTGTCCGGCTGCAGACCCGCAGATCGCATCCTGCTCGCTATCCAACCCGGAAGCTCACGAACACCGATCGGCCAAAGCGGCAACGACACGCCCTTCTGATCAATCGTCTTCGCCCACTTGGATGCACTACTACTTCGATCAAGCTTGGGGCCGGTAACAATGAACAATATTTCCGGGCCCGATTGCTCAACGAGATCGATGATCGCCGCACTGCCGGCCTTTCCAGGCTTCCCGGTGGGTAAGCGCAACTCAATGATGCGCTGCTCGGCGAAAAGGGAAAAATTTCCCGTCGATGCTGTTAGCGCGCACCAGTCGTAACCGGCCGTTGCCACGTGCAACTCGCGCGACGTGAACCCGCATTCGCGTGCTTTCTCGCGAATACTGTCCAGCGCCTCACCAACCAGTAGAAACTCGTCACCAGTGACGAGGTAACAAGAGGCCAGAGATTTGATGAGATGCGAGGAGAGCTGGTTAGCCTGGATCTTCAAGCAAGCTGCTCCATGCTTATCGATTCGCCCTCGAGCAACACCGGAATGCCGTCGTCGACCGGGTAAATGCGCTTACCGTCATCGGTAATCAGTGCCTCATGCAGCGGATTAGACACTGCCGAGCCTTCGTGATTGACCAGGAGTCCGACATCGATCGCGGCGTTAACTCGCGCCAAATCATCTTTCTTCAGAAGGGCTAGGCCCTTGTGTGATACCGGGCATCGCAAAATTGTCAGTAAACGCTTATCCATGCGCCTATTGTAGCGCTTCAAGGGCGTCTCAGAACAGTCGCCAGCTCAATATTACTGCTACTTTCTGCGGGCTCGATGATCGAAAGGAAGGCTGCCCTCAATAGGCTAAGCGGTTTCATTATAGTCTTTTCTGTTCTTGGGCACGGGATCGTATCCAGAGCCGCCCCACGGATGGCAGCGACCAATACGTCGGACCGCCAACCACGTCCCTTTGAATACGCCATGCCGTTGCAGCGCCTCGATCGCATATTGTGAGCACGTTGGGTCAAAACGACAGTTCGCACCGAACCAGGGAGAAATTGCAAGTCTGTAAAACCGCACCAACTGAATGAGCGGCCACGCGAGCGCTTTACTCATAGAATTGACCATCAGGCAGCCCGCATAGCCTCAGATGCGAAACGTCGAATCGCTATCAGCATTGACGACAATCCGGTGCTTCGGGTCGGGCTAAGGTGAGCTTCAAGCTGCAGCGCTGTTACGAAATCCGGCGGTGTATCCAATATGTCCTTTGGCGTGCGGCCACTATAAAGGCGTAGCAACAAGGCAATCAGCCCGGAGACGATTGCAGCATCGCTGATAGCCTCAAAGTGCAGTCGTCCTTCCTGCTCTTTAGCAACAAACAGACCTGCGACTGACAGCCTCGAATTCGATTCTCGTCGGTCCGATACGATTCGGGAAACTCGGGCAGGCGGCGACCCATATCGATCAGGTACTGGTAACGGTCCATCCAGTCTTCGAACATCTCGAAGTCCTCGATCAGTTCCTGTTGCGCGATCTGTATCTCATTACTCACAATTAACTCCGGCGCCAACTCGTGCCATCATGACCGTCTTGAATGGTGACGCCAGCGTCGAGAAGCTGATCACGAATAGTATCTGCGGTCTCGAAATCACGTGCCGCCTTCGCAGCGAGGCGCTTCTCGATCAAAGCCTCGATCTCGTCAGACGACATGTCACCCTCGACGTGCCCGGCAAACCACTCGTCCGGATCGTTGCCGAGAAGTCCCATCAACTCACCGCCAGCGTACAGTGCAGCAGCAAGGCTCTCTTTTTCTTCATCCTTGGTCGCTTTATTGAGATTCTTTACCAGACCAAATAATGCCGCCATAGCCCGCGGAGAATTCAGGTCATCTTCCAATGCTGTAAGGACAGCCTTCGGCACATCTGCCGCCGCACGCGCTTCGTCCGAGACAACGACGCCCTGCAGGGCGCCGTAGAGGCGATCCAACATGCGACGAGCAGACTCAATCGAGTCCGCTGACCAGTCCAGTGGCTGCTTATAGTGGGCACTGAGCAACGCTAGACGAATAACCTCACCCGGTATGGTCTTTACCATCTCATGTACGAACAATACATTGCCCAGGGACTTCGACATCTTGGCCTGGTTCATGCTGAGAAAACCGTTGTGTAACCAATAACGCGCGAATACCGCACCGTCGTGTGCGCAACAACTCTGCGCCATTTCATTTTCGTGATGCGGGAACACCAAATCACGCCCGCCAGCGTGAATGTCGATCGTCTCACCGAGGTGCTTTTTAGCCATGGCAGAGCACTCAATATGCCAGCCCGGTCGGCCCCGACCCCAGGGCGAATCCCAACCCGGCAATTCCGGTGTCGATGGTTTCCACAAGACGAAGTCGTGCGCCGCCCTCTTGTAGGGTGCAACCTCAACTCGAGCGCCCGCGATCATCTCCCGTAAATCGCGCTTTGATAATGCACCATAGTTCTCGTTCGACGACACGTCGAATAGAACATGGTTTTCTGCCTCGTACGCAAATTCTTTCTCAATCAGCGTTTCGATCATCGTAATCATTTCGCCAATGTGCTGCGTCGCACGCGGCTCGATATCAGGCGCCCGTACGCCCAACGCGCCCATATCATCGTTATAAGCTTTGATGAAGCGCGCTGTAATTTCGTCAATGGGTTTACCGGTTTCCACTGAGGCAGCGTTTATCTTGTCGTCAACATCGGTGATATTTCGCGCAAACGTCAATTTATAACTGCGGCGCAATAGCCTCGCTAGCAGGTCAAATACGACAGCGGGCCTCGCGTTACCGATGTGCGCGTAGTTATAAACTGTGGGACCACACAGATACATCGTCACCTCGCCTTCTATAAGTGGTTCAAACGGGACTTTCTTACCCTTAAGGGTGTCGTGTAGCTGTAATGTCATAGTCTTAGCGTTCGATCATTCAAAGAACGCAATCATATCAACATTGCTGCTGACCGCTACGCCCGGTATTCTTCTGATCTAAAAAAACTCTCCGAGGACTCGCAATGTCGGCCACACCTGTCAAATTCCAAGCCCGCGACAGCATCGAACAGGTTGAAGAAGGCAACGACCTCGCACCGAAATTCGATGACCGCGGACTAATCACCGTCGTCACCACCGACGCCACCAGCGGCGAGGTCCTCATGCAGGGCTACATGAACAAAGAAGCACTGCAGCTGACTATCTCTACTGGCGAAGCCCACTACTTCAGTCGCAGCCGCCAGGCTCTGTGGCACAAAGGCGCCACTAGCGGCCTCGTTCAAGCGGTCCGAGAATTCTTAATCGACGATGACCAAGATTGTATCTGGCTCCGAGCGGATGTCGCGGGCGGCGCAAGTTGTCACGTAGGCTACCGCAGCTGCTTCTACCGAAAAGTTCCAGTCGGCAACGATTTTGAGTTGAAACAATCGGACGGCCGCATAGACCTAGAATGGACGGAATCGGAGAAAGTATTCGACCCAGAAGAGGTCTACGGAGCCGCTCCGAACCCGACCATCCTGTAACAACACGACCCCCTGACTTTGATCGTCAGAATCGTCCCTCAGCGTCTTGCCGACGTTTGTCGCGACGGCGCCGCGCGGCGGGTTGCGGCTCGGCCATCGTGATGGCCCGTGCTTGAAGTGCATATTCGATCGTTCCGATCATCCATAGGAAATAACCAATTAGTTCGATAAATTCTTCGACTGCGAGTTTGATGATGCGGCGATAGTCGTCGCCAAGGATTGCCATCCACAGTGGTTCGTGGCCAACAAATCTTACAAATGCGAAAAGAATTACAGCGCCTGCGAACAGCAGCGTCAATCCAGGTGACGGCCAAATGCGTGCGAAAGTGATTTGAGTGCGCTTCCTGTGTCGAAATGTATAGGCGATTATGAGTGATCCGACGATTGCGATGATGACTTGCCAGAAATTATCAATAACGTATCGGTCGAGGAAATAATCTAGCTCGCGAATCAGAAAGGCCAGAGCCATACCGCCAAACAGGATAGCGACCGTGCGTTGCGACGGGCAATAGAGAGCGACCCACCACATTATGACGCCGCATACGCCAAGAATGATGGCTTGAATTATTTCCACCGGGGAAAATTCACTGGTGCCGAAGCGGTCAGCCTCGCTGAGCAGGATGTGCAGTTTCAGACTGCCAGGGGACGCGAGTTCCATTTGCGTCAGTGCCCACGTTACGAAGGCAATTACTATGAAATACAGGAGTAGGCGTAGCCAGGGCATACCAAACTATACACTGCGATCAAGTTATTGGCGTAGCCGAAAGGTGGCTTCTCTCGCAGCATTCAGAAGTCTATGATTTTTAAGAAACTCTAATGCATCCTCGGCGTCGCTTTGGAGTCAGTCTAGTGTGTTGCTAATCCGAAAATTGTATCCCCATGCATTCATGTCCGACATGATGCGCTTGCAGCCAACGTCTCGACGTTGTCGGTTAACATCGCCTTGTAAATAGCTCACCGCGGGTTCCTCAAGACCTTCACCATCGGCATCTTAGTCGACGCCAGCGCGCCTCCCAAGCGTCATGAAAATGACATGGCAGGATTCGGAGCAGTGGATGGATGGGAGTATCTGCCTGCACATAGGCCGTATTAGTACAGTAAAAAATCCAAGACACTTCGCGGCAGATCAAAAATGAGCAATATATTCGCTTAGAGCGTAGAGATTTGCTTCAACACGACACGAACGAGATCCTGAACAATCGCATCGCGAAGCAATTCCCCTTCACGTGCTTTACCCAACACGAGGGTCGAGTCATAGGCGTAGTCTCTGGTGAGCGTGAGCGTTTGCGGCGGCAGCAACACGTTCGACCCACTGTAGAGGCTGTAAGTAATGGTATAGAACACCTCGTACTCAGTCGGCACATTTCGGGTTGAAACGGACAAAACTCGTTGGGAGGTTTGGTCAAAGGAAATACCAAAAGTCGCCGTTGCATCCATCGGAGAGTCACTTAGTACGACACCCGCCGCGCGCAGCCGCGATTTAAGCTCTCTAAAAAACGCGCTGTAATGGTCATCCGCAGCAATATAAGTCCGCTCCATACCGGCGGGCGCTGTAAACGCCCCTTGCAAGTGAAACCCACATGCAGCAACGCCGGCGGTCGCCAGAATGAGTATTGCTATGTGGATTTTCTTAAACAACGATATTCACCAATTTTCCCGGCACAACGATAACTTTACGAACGTCATTATCACCGATAAATCGCTGCACGTTTTCATCAGCCAATGCAGTTGCTTCTACTTCGTCTTTAACTGTATCGACAGCAACCGATATCCGTCCACGTAATTTACCGTTAACCTGTACTACGATTTCAACAAGATCCCGCTCGATCGCACTTTCATCGTATTCTGGCCAGCGTTGATCGATCAGGGCCGACTCATGACCTAACTCTTGCCACAACGCGTGGCAAATATGCGGCACGATCGGTGACAACATCACGACAACAGATTCGAGCGCTTCGCGTTCAGCCGCGCGGCCATTATCCGACATATCTGTAAATTTGTTCACCGCATTGAGTAATTCCATTGATGCTGCCACAGCAGTGTTGAAACTGTGGCGACGACCAAGGTCATCGCTAATCTTGGCAATTGTTTGATGCGTTTTGCAGCGAAGATCTTTTTGTGCATCGGTCAACATGTCGATATCCAACGCGCCTGCTTTCCCTGCAGCGGTATGATCGATGACCGCACTCCAGAATCGCTTCAGGAATCGGAAGCTACCCTGAACGCCGTCGTCAGACCATTCCAAAGCCTGTTCGGGTGGTGCCGCGAACATCATGAAAAGTCGCACGGTATCCGCGCCGTATTTTTTGATCAGCTCTGCCGGGTCAACCGTATTGCCCTTTGCTTTCGACATCTTCGCGCCGTCTTTGAGCACCATGCCTTGAGTCATAAGGTTGGTGAACGGTTCGGATACATCGGTCAAGCCTTCGTCGCGCATGACGCGCTGGAAGAATCGCGAATACAGAAGATGCAGAATCGCATGCTCAACGCCGCCCGTATATTGGTCTACCGGCGTCCAGTACTTGGCACGATTATCGAGCATGGTGCTGTCACTATCTGGACAGGCATAGCGAGCAAAATACCATGACGACTCAATGAAAGTATCAAAGGTATCCGTTTCACGGCACGCCGCTTTGCCGCACCTCGGACAAGACACGTTAACGAATTCGGGCATATCCTTGAGTGGAGAGCCAGTTCCCTTCACTTCAACGTCTTCGGGCAGCACCACCGGCAACTGGTCTTCCGGGACGGGCACGGCACCGCAATCATCACAATAGATAATCGGAATAGGCGTACCCCAATAGCGTTGCCGCGAAACACCCCAGTCACGGAGGCGGTAATTTACTTTGCGACTGCCGCGACCAATCTCTTCGAAATGATCGGCTATCGCATTGAACGCAGCGTCGAAATCCAGGCCATCGTATTGGCCCGAGTTCACGAGTACGCCGCGTTCGAGATAAACGGCAGCCTCAATATCGATATCAGTGCCATCCGCCGGCGCAATCACCTGCTTGATTGGTAGACCATGTTTCTTTGCAAACTCCCAATCGCGTGCGTCGTGGCCAGGAACGGCCATAACAGCGCCGGTGCCGTAGGTCATGAGGACAAAGTTTGCGACCCACAGAGGAACTTCCTCGCCACTCAGCGGATGGATAGCAGATATGCCCAACGACATACCTTTTTTCTCCATCGTTTCCAGCGTCGCTTCCTGTGCATCCGTTTGCTTACATTGCTCTATGAATGCCGCAACACCGGGGTTCGCCGCCGCCGACTTTTTAGCCAATGGATGTTCTGCCGCGACTGCCATGTAGGTCACACCCATGAGCGTATCCGGCCGCGTCGTGTAGACTGTCAATGGCTCGTTTTCGCCATCAACATTGAACGACAACTCAACACCTTCCGAACGACCGATCCAATTACGCTGCATCGTCTTAACCGACTCGGGCCAGCCGGGCATGCGGTCCAATTCGTCGAGTAATTCATCCGCATAGTCAGTGATCTTCATAAACCACTGCGGAATTTCACGGCGTTCAACCAGGGCGTCAGAGCGCCAGCCACGGCCGTCGATAACCTGCTCGTTCGCCAGAACTGTCTGATCAATAGGATCCCAGTTAACGATTGAGTTCTTGCGGTAGACCAAACCTTTGGCGAACATTTTCGTGAACAACCACTGTTCCCAACGGTAGTACTCGGGCTTGCAGGTGGTCACTTCGCGCGTCCAGTCGTAGGCATAACCCAGACGTTTCAGCTGACCACGCATATCTTCTATGTTGGCGTAAGTCCATTTAGCCGGTGGAATTCCGCGCTGGATGGCGGCGTTCTCTGCCGGCATGCCAAATGCGTCCCAACCCATCGGCTGCAAGACGTGTTTGCCCTGTAAGCGCTGATAACGTGCGATGACATCGTTAATGGTAAAAACGCGAACATGGCCCATGTGCAGTTTTCCGCTTGGGTACGGAAACATGGTCAGGCAATAGTATTTTTCCTTGTCGGCGTCTTCGCCGACCTCAAAACTGTGGGCATCATCCCAATACTTCTGGGCGTCAAGCTCGACGATTTCGGGGTTGTAGGTAGTGCTCATGGATGCCGTACGTCTTCGATGCTATGAAAAAATGCAAGCCTACATGAACAGGCTGCGATGCGCAGTAGCGGTATACCTCAGACGGCTGAATACACTAGGCTCCGGCACGACTTCGAATCCAGAAGAAACCGAGTATTAAGTAGCAGATTCCCAGAATCGTCCAATTACCGCTGTCGGCGTAAATCGTAGTGCCGCGATGGGCGCGGACGCTGGCAGTCATTACCACTGGCTTAAATTGCTTACCGATCTTCAGGATATCACCAGTCGGACCGATGAACGCGCTGATGCCGGTATTGGTTGAGCGAATAGAATAGCGACCGACTTCCAGCGCTCGCATTCGAGCGATTTGCAGATGTTGGTGCGGTGCAATCGAATCGCCAAACCAGCCATCGTTGCTGACATTGATCAGTAAATCGGCGTCGGGAAATGCGTACAACTGCTCCGTGCCGAAGGCATCTTCCCAGCAAATAGCTACCGCCAGATTTACACCCTTGGCTGTTTGTAGCAACGCTTGAACATTGCTCCCCGCCGTGAGATCAGCGTAAGGAAGATTCCGCAACCTCATCCATTCCCGGACGACTTCAGGAACCGGAAAATATTCGCCGAAGGGTACCAGGTGCCGCTTGTGATACGCCTGCCGCTCGTCACTCCCGAGCATCAGAACGCTGTTAAATATCTGTGCGTCAGCACTGTGCTGCATGTTGCGTTCGAGAATCCCGACCAGCACCGTTTGAGCATTTCGCTTCGCATCGCCGTCAACAATATTCAGATAATCTGCGACTTGGTCCTGCAAAGCAGGAATCGCGACTTCTGGCCATATGACTAGCTCGCTCTCAGGCACACTCAGCGTCGAGCTTCGATAAAAGTCGAGCGTCGCTTGGCGTTGTTCAGGGAGCCATTTATGCTCTTGCGGGATACCACCCTGAACGATCGTGGTACGAATCGGATCACCATAGGGTTCAGTCCAATCCACTATGCTTAGCGCGCTGCCAGCGATCCAGGGTAGGAAAATGAGCGGAACTGCGATCAGGCGTTCCCTGTTCGTAGTCATGATTGATACAAGAATTGCGGCACTACTGAACAGCAACATCATCGATACGCCGTAAACACCGAGGACAGGTGCCCACCCAGCTAGGGCTGAATCAACCTGTCCGTAACCTTGAGATAGCCATGGAAACCCAGTCAATACCCAGCCGCGCAGCCACTCCACAAAGACCCATGTTGCAGGGCCAATGAAGTACATACGCCACGGTTTACCCTGCGAAAGGCGAGACATGACCCAGCCTGCTAACCATAGGAATGTCGCCAAGATCAACGACAAAGCCCCCATCAAAATAACTGCGATCCACAGAGCCGCATTGCCATACACATGAACGGATATGTAAATCCAATATGTGCCCGTAAGAAACAGTCCAAAGCCAAACCAGAAAAAATGCGCCGCGGCATCTTTAGGTGAAGCCGTGAGTGCGACGAACAAAAGTGGGAGTATCAGCAACGGGGCCAATAGTGACCACTCTGCAGGTGCGAATACCAAGGTCGTCGCGCTACCTATGAAGAACGCGAGCAAGCGACTTAGTCTTGGCTGATCTGAAGTCAGCGAAAACAGAAAGTCCAGATCTTTCTTATTAGCCAATGAGATCAGCCGTTGCTGCGCTGTACCCGTAACGCATCAATTCGTCGTTCATCTGCTTTGACAACGACAAAACCGAACCCACCAAACTCGACATTTTCGCCACGGCCAGGAAGCCGTCCGAGCTCATGCATTACGAGGCCGCCGATCGTATCGTATTCCTCATCGTCCAATGCACACTCAAAGTATTCATTAAAATCTTCGATACGAGTCAGCGCACGCACGGCGAAACATTCTTTGCCGTCTCGATCACCGTCCGGCCGGATGAACTCCGCTTCTTCGTGATCGTGCTCATCGTCAATTTCACCGACTATTTCTTCGAGCACGTCTTCAATAGTCAGCAAGCCAGCAACGCCGCCGTATTCGTCGACGACAATTGCCATGTGATTGTGACTCGCACGAAACTCTTTCAAAAGGGCATTGAGTCTCTTCGATTCAGGAATAACCGACGCGGGTCGCAGTAATTTTTTGATCGTAAGATCTTTTGCCTCATCGCGGCCGTAATAGCGCAGCAAGTCTTTCGCCAGCAAAATACCAAGAACCTCATCACGATCTTCGCCAATAACGGGGAAACGTGAGTGGCCGGACTCAACGATCAACTTCATTGTCTCGTCAAAGCCATCCTCTATGTCAATCACGACCATTTGCGAACGCGGCACCATAACTTCTCGCACCTGAGTTTCAGATACTTCAAGCACGCCAGATAGCATGCTTTTCTCTTCGGCATCGAGCTCAACATCAGACTGGATAAAGTTTTGAATTTCGTGGCGGCTCCAGGGTTCGCCCCTGATTGCTCGCATAACGCGTGAAATCAGGCCGGGTGTACCCGAGCCGCTGGTACTTGGGGGTTTTTCGTTCATAGATTTAAAGTGTATCAGGTCCCCGGGGAGACTCTCTATAGGGATTCGCGATCCCGTGATTGATCATTATCTGTATTTCCAGATTTTCCATAACGGCAGTATCGCTATCATTGATATGATCGAAGCCCAATAGATGCAACGTTCCGTGCACCAACATCTGTCTCTTATACACATCTCCGAGCCCACGAGACCGTACTAGATCTCGTATGCCGTCTTCTGCTTGAAA